>NZ_JBHVUQ010000173.1:0-15928 GCF_042884105.1 Streptomyces sp. NPDC058157 | reverse complement strand
GGGGAGACCGCCCGGCGGCGCCGCCGCGTCCGCCCCGCCCGGCGTCAGGGCAGTGGGCGGGGCGGCCGCGGGCCCGTGTAGTGGCCGCTGGGGCGCATCCGCAGGGGCCGCTCCTGGTACTCCTCCAGCGCGTGTGCGATCCAGCCGGCCGTCCGGGCCACCGCGAACACGGTCTCCCCGGCCTCGGCGCTCATGCCGCAGGACAGGGTCAGCACCGCCAGCGCCAGGTCCACGTTCGGGTGCAGCCCGTGCCGGGCCATCACCGCCGCCACCTCGCGCGCCGCGGCCAGGTCGGAGGCGGCCGGCGGAAGCTCCTCCAGCCGCCCGAACAGGGCCCGCGCCCGCGGGTCCTCGCCCCGGTACAGGCGGTGGCCGAACCCCGGCACGCGGCGGCCCGCGCGCAGGTACTCCGCCACCACCGGGGCGGCCCCGCCCCGCTCCGCCACCTCCGCCAGCATCCGGTGCGCGAGCCGGCCCGCCGCCCCGTGCAGGGGGCCTTCGAGGGCGCCGAGCCCGGCCGAGACGACGGCGTACGGATGGGCCCGGGCGGAGGCGGCGACCCGTACGGCCAGGGTGGAGGCGGCCAGGTCGTGGTCGACCAGCAGGGCCAGGGCCAGGTCCAGGGCGTCCACCGCCACCGGGTCCGGCTCCCGGACGGTCAGCCCGGACCACAGCCGCCAGGCGAGCCGCCCGTCGCCCGGGTGCGCGGGGGCCGCCTCCGGCAGGGCCGCGACCAGCGTCGGGATCAGGCAGCGCGCGGAGCCCAGTACGGCCTCCTCGGACAGGTCGAAGCGCAGCGGGTCGGCCGCCGCCGCGGCCGCCACCGCCACCCGCAGCAGGTCCAGGGGCCCGCTGTGCTCGGGCATCGCGGCCACCGCCCGCCGGGCCGCGGCCAGCGGCTCCGGGGGAGCGGCGAACCGCGCCCCGGGCGCCGGGGCCCCCGTCCAGAGCCACTCGGCCACCTCCTCGAAGGTGTACCGGGAGGCCAGCTCGACCGCGTCCACACCGCGGAACCAGTAGCGGTCGGTCCCCGGCTCGATGAGGGTCAGCGCGGTGCGCACGGCGAGCTCCCCCGCGGGGGGACCGGCCGCCTCGCGGCGGCTGCGCCGGGCCAGCGCCTCGACCTCGGCGGCGTCGAAGGTGCTGCCGCGCCCGGCCGGGTCCCGGCGGCTGCCGAGCTGGCCCCGGCTGACGTACGCGTACACGGTCGCCGGCTTCACCCCGAGGAGCCGGGCGGCCTCCTGCGTGGTGATCCGGGGAGCCTCGGAACGGGAGTCGGACGGCGGACGGTCACTCATGACGCCCAGCATACATATGTTGATTCAATCAATATTGACATCGATCCAATCAAGGATGGATGGTCGGAGCATGAACAACACCACCGTCGAAGTGCCCCGCGGTCTCGCGGGAGTCGTGGTCACCGACACGCAGCTCGGGGACGTCCGCGGCCGCGAAGGCTTCTACCACTACCGCCAGTACTCGGCCGTGGACCTGGCCGCGTCCCGCACCTTCGAGGACGTCTGGCACCTGATGTTCCGCGGCGCCCTCCCGGCCGGCCCCGCCGAACGGGCCGCCTTCACCGCCGAGACCGCCGCCCTGCGCCGCCTGCCCGCCGAGGTCGCCGCCGCCCTCCCCGCCCTCGCCCGGGCCACCGCCCTCTCCGGACCGCTCGCCGGACTGCGCACCGCGCTCTCCCTCCTCGGCGCCTCCGCCGGATTCCGCCCCGTCTACGACCTCGACCCCGCCCGCCGGGCCGCCGACGCGCTCGCCGCCTGCGCCGCCGTACCGACCCTGCTCACCGCCCTGCACCGGCTCGGCCGGGGCATGGAGCCGGTCGCCCCGCGCGACGACCTCCCGTACGCCGCCAACTACCTGTGGATGCTGACCGGCGAGGAGCCCGACCCCGTCAAGGCCCGCGCCGTCGAGCGGTACCTGATCTCCACCGTCGACCACGGCTTCAACGCCTCCACCTTCACCGCCCGCGTCGTCGCCTCCACCGGCGCCGACGTCGCGGCCTGCCTCACCGGGGCGATCGGCGCCCTCTCCGGGCCGCTCCACGGCGGCGCGCCCAGCCGGGCCCTGGACACCCTGGACGCCATCGGCACCACCGACCGCATCGGCCCCTGGATCCGCGAACGGGTGCTCGCGGGGGACCGGATCATGGGCTTCGGGCACCCCGTCTACCGCACCGAGGACCCGCGCTCGCGGATGCTGCGGGACATCGCCCGGCAGTTCGGCGGACCGCTCGTGGAGTTCGCCGTGGAGGTCGAGCGGCAGGTGGAGGAGATCCTCGCCGAGCTCAAGCCGGGCCGGGAACTGCACACCAACGTCGAGTTCTACGCGGGGGTGGTGATGGAGCTGTGCGGGCTGCCGCGCGAGATGTTCACCCCGACCTTCTGCGCCGCCCGCGTGGTCGGCTGGAGCGCCAACGTCCTGGAACAGGCCGCCGACTCGAAGATCATCCGCCCGGCCGCGCGCTACACCGGCCCCACCCCGCCCCAGCCCGTTCCCCCGCTGGGCTGACTACGATCGTCCGGGTGAACAGCGTCCAGTCCATCCCCGTCGTCGTCCTCTCCGGATTCCTCGGCTCCGGCAAGACCACGGTCCTCAACCACCTCCTCACCCACCGCGGGGGAACCCGGATCGGGGTCGTCGTCAACGACTTCGGCTCGATCGAGATCGACGCCATGGCGGTGGCCGGCCAGGTCGGCGACTCGATGGTCTCCCTCGGCGGCGGCTGCCTGTGCTGCGCGGTCGACGGCAGCGAACTGGACGCCTACCTGGAGAAGCTCGCCGCGCCCGTCCACCGGATCGACGTCATCGTGATCGAGGCCAGCGGGCTCGCCGAGCCCCAGGAGATGGTCCGGATGCTGGTGGCCAACGAGAACCCGGCCGTCCGCTACGGCGGCCTGGTGCAGGTCGTGGACGCCGCCGAGTTCGACGCCACCCGGGCCGCGCACCCCGAGACCGACCGCCACCTGGCCGTCGCCGACCTGGTGGTGCTCAACAAGACCGACCGGGTCGACCCCGCCGAACGGGCCCGCATCGAGGCGGAACTGGCCGCACTCGCCGCCCCCGGAACCCCGCTGGTCGGCGCCGACCACGGGCGGATCGACCCGGAACTCCTCTTCGACCGCCGCCCCTGGACCGAGACCCGCGGACAGCTCTCCTTCGAGGACCTCCTCGCGGAGGCCGGCGAACACGCGCACGGGGACGGCGAGGAGCACGCCGGGCACGTCCACGCGGCGTACGAGAGCGTCTCCTTCACCACCGACCAGGCCCTCTCCCCGCGCCGGTTCATCGACTTCCTCGACCGCCGCCCCGCCGGCCTCTACCGGATCAAGGGCTTCGTCTGGTTCGGGGTCCCCGGCCACCGCGAGCGGTACGAGGTCCACGCCGTCGGCCGCTTCCTGCGCTTCGACCCCGGCCCCTGGGGCCAGGGCGAACCCCGCCGCACCCGGCTCGTCCTGATCGGCAGGGGCATCGACGGCCCGGGCCTGCTGGACGAACTGGACGCCTGCCGCGAGGCCGACCCGGGCCAGGCCGGCCCCGAGAGCATGTGGGGGGTGCTCCGGTACGTCCCCCGCCCACCGGCGGAGGACGTACCGGCGGACGACGTGCCGGCCGAGGACGGTTAGGCGACCTCGACGCCGAAGTCGCCCAGCAGGGCCTCCAGGCCGTCGCGGTAGCCCTTGCCGCCGATCACGAAATCCCAGTCCCCGTTCGCCCGGCGCCGGAACGAGCCGAGCACCAGGGCCGTTTCACCGGCACGGCCGTCGGACACCTCCAGGCGGCCCAGCTCCGCACCCGCCGCGTCCAGCAGCCGGATGTGGGCGTCGGTGAAGCCCGCCAGGTCCGCGTCCGGATTGACCTCGGGGTCCACGGCGGCCACCAGCACCAGGCGGTCGGCCCGCGCGGGCAGCGCGTCGAAGGCCACTTCGACGGCGGCCTTGTCCGGAGCGGAGTGCGGTCGGGAGCGGACCGAGCCGTCCGGGGTGCGCGGGTTGTTGAAGAACACGAAGTGCTCCTCGCTCAGCACCCGGCCGCCCGTGCAGACCAGCGCGCACACGTCGAGCGCCACCGCCCCCGACCAGTACATGCCCAGCACGTTGTGGTCGGCGGGGTCGGCGGGGTCGGCGGCACCGGCGGCCAGCGGCGTGTCGACGAGGGTCGGCGCCGGGGAGGCCGGCGCGGGCACCCCCGGGGCCGTGCGGCCGCCGGAGGTGCCGGGGCCGAGCCGGCCGCGGAGCCCGTACTGGTGCAGCAGCTCCACCAGCTCGGCGCCGGGAACCAACTCCAGCGGCTTGCCGTTGGCAAAGGTGTACGACCCGGGGCCGAAGGACGCGGTGGTGACGAGCACCCCCTTGTTCGCCCCCTTGTCCTGGACCGTGCCGTACAGGTCCCGCACCGCCGTCGGCGGGACGGTGTTGCGGTACCGCTTGACCTGCACCACGATCCGCCCGCCCCGGATCGGGGCCGGGTCCACCGCCTCCACGTCCACGCCGCCGTCGCCCGAGCGCTGCGTGGTCACCGCCTCCATGCCCATCGCCCGGAACAGCTCCGCGACCAGGTTCTCGAAGACGATCGGGTCCATGGTGAAGAGGTCCGGCTCGTCCTCGTCGCCTCCGGTGTGCCCCCCGTGGCTGACGACGTCACCGACCTCGTCGGGCCGACGCCCCGGACGGACCTCCGTCAGCTGGTCAGGGCGCGCCGACAGCTGCCCGCCCAGCCCCGACACCAGGCAGTCCACCGCGCTGACCTGCTCCAGGCGCAGCCCGGCGAAGGCGGTCCGCGCCGCCGGCACCGTGGACAGCACGAACCTCGCCTCCTGCCCGGTGGCGGGGTCGTGGCAGTCCACGAACCCGTTGACGACCACCGAGTCCAGCAGGCCGAACTCGTCCGCCGCGTAGAGCTCCCGCACCACCAGCAGCACGCACTGCGCCAGCAGGTCCCGGTACAGCGCGCGGCGTTCCGTGACGGGACGCGGCCTGATCTTGTCCTGGTCCGTGCTCGGCAGGTACTGCACCGACCTGGCCTCCGGCACCACCGCGAACCCGGGCAGTTCCCAGTCCAGCACCAGCTGGCGCGCCGCCGGGTCGTAGGCGGCCGACACCTGGCGGGGCAGGGCGTCGGGCCAGGCCGTCGAGGCGTACAGAGCGGCCGAGAAGTACTCCACCGCGGCGTCGGCCCCGCCCGCGCGCAGGGCGTCGGTCAGGGCGGCGAGACCGCCGTTGTGGGCGCGCGCCCCGGCGAGCTGCTCCTCGGCCCACC
This sequence comes from Streptomyces sp. NPDC058157, assembly GCF_042884105.1. NCBI lineage: Bacteria > Bacillati > Actinomycetota > Actinomycetes > Kitasatosporales > Streptomycetaceae > Streptomyces > Streptomyces sp. NPDC058157. Next base: position 10,657 of record NZ_JBHVUQ010000173.1, on the reverse strand, counting down.
GGTCGTACTGCCGGCGGTACGCCTCCAGCTGCTGCCGACGCTGCGCCTCCGCGGCGTTCGCCGCCTGCCAGGCGGCGGTGTACCGGTCGTGCGCCTCGCGCTCCGCCTGGGCCCGCTGGTGCGAGCCGGGCGACCAGCCGCCGCCCTGCTGCCGGAACTCCTCGATGCGGGGCATCGGCACGGGCTGTCCGAGCGCGCCGGGGTCGAAGGGCTCCAGCCGTTCGGGCCGCACCAGGGAGGACACCCGGAACCCCGGTGCCGCGCAGCCCGCGACCAGCAGTCCCTTGAGGGCCTCCACCGCGGCGTCGATCTCGGACGTGCGGCGGACGGCCTCGGCCTCGCGGTACTGCCGGTGGCTGCGGTTCGCGTCCCGCTCGTCGGCACGCAGGCGGCGCTCGGCCTCCCGCTGCTGGATCACCTGCGTCTGCTGCTGCCGGCGCTGGGCCTCGGCCCAGTCCCCGATCACTCCGCCCGGCCGACGACTCATCAGCTGTGTACTCCCCCCACCAACGCCAGGAAGGAAAACACTAGTCGGCATTCGGGTGGTACGTCCCCCGGGGCGTACCACCCGAATGCCGTTGCCGCCGTCCTACAGCGCGGCCCCCGCCAGCACCGCGACCTCGGCCGGGAGCGCCGCGCCCGAGCCGTCGCGGCGCGGGTCCGGGGCCGGGAGCGCGGCCGGGGAGCCGTTCGCGGTGGCCGCGCGGGCCGGGGCGTTGCCCGCCCAGGCCAGCAGCAGGACGTCCTCGCCCTTCAGGAACCGCTGGCAGCGCACGCCGCCGGTCGCCCGGCCCTTGCGCGGGTACTGGTCGAACGGGGTCAGCTTGCCCGAGCTCGGCGAGCCCTCGAGCGTCCCCTCCCCGCCCGCCACCGTGAACACCAGGGCGTCCCGGGCCGGGTCCACCGCCGAGAAGTGGATCACCTTGGCGTTCTCGGCGAGTTTGATGCCCGCCATACCGCCCGCCGGGCGGCCCTGCGGGCGCACCTGGCCGGCCGGGTAGCGCAGCAGCTGGGCGTCGTCCGTGATGAAGACCAGGTCCTCCTCGCCGGTGCGCAGCTCGACCGCGCCGACGATCCGGTCGCCCTCCTTGAGGGTGATGACCTCCAGCTCGTCCTTGTTCGCCGGGTAGTCCGGCACGACCCGCTTGACCACGCCCTGTTCGGTGCCCAGGGCCAGGCCCTGCGAGGACTCGTCCAGCGAGGTCAGGCAGACCACCGTCTCGTCGGCCTCCAGCCCGGAGACGAACTCCGAGACCGGGGCCCCGCCCGCCAGGTTCGGCGCGGCGTGCGTGTCGGGCAGCTGCGGCAGGTCGATCACCGAGAGCCGCAGCAGCCGCCCGTACGAGGTCACCACGCCCACGTCGGCCCGGGCGGTCGCCGCCACCTGCGAGACCACCAGGTCGTGCCGGGCGCGGGCGGCGCCCTCGTCCACCACCAGCGGCTCGGCGTTCGCCGTACGGGCCAGCAGGCCCGTGGACGACAGCAGCACCCGGCAGGGGTCGTCGGCGACCTCCAGCGGGACGGCGGCCACGGCCGTGCCCGCCGACTCCAGCAGCACGGTACGGCGCGGGGTGCCGAACTTCTTGGCGACCGAGGCCAGTTCCGCGGAGACCAGCTTGCGCAGCTCCGTGTCCGAGTCCAGGATCCGGGTCAGCTCCTCGATCTCCGCGGTCAGCCGGTCGCGCTCGGACTCCAGCTCGATCCGGTCGAAGCGGGTGAGCCGGCGCAGCGGGGTGTCCAGGATGTACTGGGTCTGGATCTCGCTCAGCGAGAACCGCTCCATCAGGCGCTCCTTGGCCTGGGCGGAGTTGTCGCTGTCGCGGATGAGGCGGATGACCTCGTCGATGTCGAGGAGGGCCACCAGCAGGCCCTCGACCAGGTGCAGCCGGTCGCGGCGCTTGCCGCGGCGGAACTCGCTGCGCCGGCGGACGACCTCGAAGCGGTGGTCCAGGTAGACCTCCAGCAGCTCCTTGAGACCCAGCGTCAGCGGCTGTCCGTCGACCAGCGCGACGTTGTTGATGCCGAAGGACTCCTCCATCGGCGTCAGCTTGTAGAGCTGCTCCAGCACGGCCTCCGGGTGGAAGCCGTTCTTGATCTCGATGACCAGGCGCAGGCCGTGCGCCCGGTCGGTGAGGTCCTTGACGTCGGCGATGCCCTGGAGCTTCTTCGACCCGACCAGGTCCTTGATCTTCGCGATGACCTTCTCGGGGCCGACCGTGAAGGGCAGTTCGGTGACGACCAGGCCCTTGCGGCGGGCCGTCACGTCCTCCACGGACACCGTCGCGCGGATCTTGAACGTGCCGCGGCCGTTCTCGTAGGCGTCCTTGATGCCGGACAGGCCCACGATGCGGCCGCCGGTGGGCAGGTCGGGACCCGGCACGAAGCGCATCAGCGCCTCCAGGTCCGCCTCCGGGTAGCGGATCAGGTGGCGGGCCGCCGCGATGACCTCGCCCAGGTTGTGCGGCGGCATGTTGGTGGCCATGCCGACCGCGATCCCGGACGTGCCGTTGACCAGCAGGTTCGGGTAGGCGGCGGGCAGGGTGACGGGCTCGCGCTCCTGGCCGTCGTAGTTGGCGGCGAAGTCGACGGTGTCCTCGTCGATCGACTCCGTCATCAGCGACGTGGCGTCGGCCATCTTGCACTCGGTGTAGCGCATCGCGGCCGGCGGGTCGTCGTTGCCGAGCGAGCCGAAGTTGCCGTGTCCGTCGACCAGCGGCAGCCGCATCGAGAACGGCTGGGCCATGCGCACGAGGGCGTCGTAGATCGACTGGTCGCCGTGCGGGTGGAGCTTGCCCATGACCTCGCCGACGACGCGGGCGCACTTCACGTACCCCCGGTCGGGGCGCAGGCCCATCTCGTTCATCTGGTAGACGATGCGCCGGTGCACGGGCTTCATGCCGTCCCGGGCGTCCGGCAGGGCGCGGGAGTAGATCACCGAGTACGCGTACTCGAGGAAGGAGCCCTGCATTTCGTCGACGACGTCGATGTCGAGGATCCTCTCCTCGAAATCCTCCGGCGGCGGGGTCTTCGTGCTGCGGCGGGCCATCGCTGCGGCGCTCCTAACCAAGATCGGGGGGTGTACGTGCTGGGGTGTGCGACGGGGTCGACGCGGACCATTGTGGCCCCAGGCACCGACAAAGCCGACTCCGACCCTGGTGAGGGCCGGGAACTTCTCCGCGCACCTGCGCGCTTGCATACAGTGGCAGGTCGATAAGAAATCTCTGCATCGCGATCGAAGGGACCACATGCCCATGGGTCACACGGCCACAGCTCAGGCCGGCTCCGGCGGCCTGACAGCGACCGAGCACCGGCTGGCCAACGGCCTGCGCGTGGTGCTGTCCGAGGACCACCTCACCCCGGTCGCCGCCGTCTGCCTCTGGTACGACGTCGGCTCGCGCCACGAAGTCAAGGGGCGGACCGGTCTGGCTCACCTCTTCGAGCACCTGATGTTCCAGGGATCGGCGAGCGTACCGGGCAACGGGCACTTCGAGCTCGTCCAGGGCGCCGGCGGTTCGCTGAACGGCACCACCAGCTTCGAGCGCACCAACTACTTCGAGACGATGCCCGCCCACCAGCTGGAGCTCGCGCTGTGGCTGGAGGCGGACCGCATGGGCTCGCTGCTGGCCGCCCTGGACGAGGAGTCCATGGAGAACCAGCGCGACGTCGTCAAGAACGAGCGCCGCCAGCGCTACGACAACGTCCCGTACGGCACGGCGTTCGAGCGCCTGACCGCCCTCGCCTACCCCGAGGGCCACCCGTACCACCACACCCCGATCGGCTCCATGGCCGACCTGGACGCCGCCTCGCTCGAGGACGCCCGGAACTTCTTCCGTACGTACTACGCGCCCAACAACGCCGTCCTGTCGGTCGTGGGCGACATCGACCCCGAGCGCACCCTCGCCTGGGTCGAGAAGTACTTCGGCAGCATCCCGGCGCACGACGGCAAGCAGCCGCCCCGCGACGGCACCCTCCCCGAGGTCATGGGCGGGCAGCTGCGCGAGGAGATCGTCGAGGAGGTCCCGGCCCGCGCGCTGATGGCCGCCTACCGCCTCCCGCACGACGGCACCCGCGAGTGCGACGCGGCGGACGTGGCGCTGACGATCCTCGGCGGCGGCGAGTCCTCCCGCCTGCACAACCGCCTGGTCCGCCGCGACCAGAGCGCCGTCGCGGCCGGCTTCGGCCTGCTGCGGCTGGCCGGGGCGCCCTCCCTGGGCTGGCTGGACGTCAAGACCTCCAGCGGCGTCGAGGTGCCCGCCATCGAGGCGGCCGTGGACGAGGAGCTCGCCCGGTTCGCCGCCGAGGGCCCCACCGCCGACGAGATGGAGCGCGCGCAGGCGCAGCTCGAGCGCGAATGGCTGGACCGCCTGGGCACGGTCTCCGGCCGCGCCGACGAACTGTGCCGCTTCGCGGTGCTGTTCGGCGACCCGCAGCTGGCGCTGACCGCCGTCGGGCGCGTCCTGGACGTCACCGCCGAGGAGGTGCAGGCCGTGGCCGCCGCCCGGCTGCGCCCCGACAACCGCGCGGTCCTGGTCTACGAGCCGCTGGCCGGCGCCGACGAGAACGACGAGAACGACGAGAGCGACGAGAACGAGGGGGCGGAGCAGTGAGCGACACCGCAGCCGTCACGATGACCTTCCACCCGCGTCCGGAGGCCGGCGAGGCCAAGCCGTGGGCCTTCCCCGCCCCCGAGCGCTCCACCCTGGGCAACGGGCTGACCCTGCTGCGCTGCCACCGCCCCGGCCAGCAGGTCGTCGCGGTCGAGGTCAACCTCGCGGCCCCGCTCGACGCCGAGCCCGCGGGCCTCGACGGCGTGGCCACGATCATGGCCCGCGCCCTGTCGGAGGGCACCGACAAGCACTCCGCCGAGGAGTTCGCCGCCGAGCTGGAGCGCTGCGGCGCCACCCTCGACGCGCACGCCGACCACCCCGGCCTGCGCGTCTCCCTGGAGGTCCCCGCCTCCCGCCTGCCCAGGGCGCTCGGACTGCTCGCCGAGGCGCTGCGCGCGCCCGCGTTCGACGACGGCGAGGTCGCCCGGCTGGTGCGCAACCGGCTCGACGAGATCCCGCACGAGCAGGCCAACCCGCAGCGCCGGGCGGCCAAGGAGCTCTCCAAGGAACTCTTCCCGGCCACCCTGCGCATGTCCCGTCCGCGCCAGGGCACGGAGGAGACGGTCGCCCGGATCGACTCCGCCGCCGTACGCGCCTTCTACGAGGCCCACGTGCGCCCCGCCACCGCCACCGCGGTGGTCGTCGGCGACCTGACCGGCATCGACCTCGACGCCGCCCTCGCCGACACCCTCGGCGCCTGGACGGGGAACACCGCCGCGCCCCTGCCGGTGCCGCCGGTCACCGCCGACGACACGGGCCGCGTGATCATCGTGGACCGGCCCGGCGCGGTCCAGACGCAGCTGCTGATCGGCCGGATCGGCCCCGACCGGCACGACATCGTCTGGGCCCCGCAGGTCCTCGGCACGTACTGCCTGGGCGGCACCCTGACCTCCCGTCTGGACAAGGTGCTGCGCGAGGAGAAGGGCTACACCTACGGCGTGCGCGCCTTCGCCCAGGTGCTGCGCTCCACGGCGGACGGCAAGGGCGCCTCGATGCTCGCCATCAGCGGCTCGGTGGACACCCCCAACACCGGTCCGGCGCTGGAGGACCTGTGGCAGGTGCTGCGCACCCTCGCCGCCGGGGGCCTGACGGACGCCGAGCGCGACGTGGCGGTGCAGAACCTGGTGGGCGTGGCCCCGCTCAAGTTCGAGACGGCCGCCTCGGTCGCCGGGACCCTGGCCGACCAGGTGGAGCAGGAGCTGCCGGACGACTACCAGGCGCGGCTGTACGCGCGGCTGGCCGAAACCGGTACGGCGGAGGCCACTTCGGCGGTCGTGAGCGCCTTCCCGGTGGACCGTCTGGTCACCGTCCTGGTGGGCGACGCGGCGCAGATCGAGGAGCCGGTGCTGGCCCTCGGGATCGGTGAGGTCACGGTCGTCACCAACTGACCGGCGGCCGGCCGGCAACTGGCCGGTGGCCGACCTGTCTTGGAGGGGCCCGGCGGGACATCCGCCGGGCCCCCTTTGTCCGTTTCATGGTGTGGTTTCAGGTATGCGGTGTGGCGTACGCAACAAATCCGGTCGTCTGTTTGGCGATCGACTGATGATCCGCCTAGCGTCAGGCGTGCTGTCCGTCAGTTGTGCCAGCCGCACCCGCGGCACCGGACAGCGATCGCCGAGTCCCCGTCAGGCGCGAGCCTGGGGAGCCGGGGACCCACATCAGTCCCTGGGGTGAATCGGACCGCCTCGCCAGAGGGGGCCCGTAGGAGACCTTCCTGCTCCGAACCCGTCAGCTAACCCGGTAGGCGAGAGGGAAGGAAAGGATCACCCCCGCCATGGCGTTTGGCAGTCGTGCAGCCGGTTCCGGTAAGCACCGTGGTTCGAGCCGTATGAGCCGCAAGACCGCCGGCTACGCCGGCATAGCCGCCCTCGCCACCACGGGCGTGGTCGGCACCCTCGCGGCCCCGGCCTTCGCCGCCGACTCCCACGGGGGCCCGTCCCTCGAGGACACCGGCGCCCTGAACGCGATCGTCGTCGCCGACGGTCTCCAGGACGACATCCAGGTCCAGGCCGAGACCCAGCAGACCGCCGCCGAGTCCGTCGCCGCCCAGGCGCAGGCCGAGGCCGACGCCAAGACGCGCGCCGCCGAGGCCAAGCGCATGGCCGAGGCCAAGGAGAAGGCCGAGCGCGAGGCCGCCGAGAAGGCCGCCCAGGAGGAGGCCCGCAAGCGCCTCAACACCTTCGTGGCCCCGGTCGACGGCTCCTACGTCAGCACCCAGTACGGCGCGGGCGGCGGCATGTGGTCCTCCGGCAGCCACACGGGCATCGACTTCCACGCCGACGAGGGCACGTCCGTCCACGCCGTGGGCGCGGGCACCGTCGTCGAGGCCGGCTGGGGCGGCGCCTACGGCAACAACGTCGTGATCCGTCACAACGACGGCACCTACACCCAGTACGGGCACATGATGTCGCTGAACGTCTCCGTCGGCGAGACGGTCACCGCGGGCCAGCAGATCGGCCTGTCGGGCTCCACCGGCAACTCCAGCGGCCCGCACCTGCACTTCGAGGCCCGCACCGGCGCCACGTACGGCACGGACATCAACCCGCTGGCCTACCTGCGCCAGCACGGCGTCGGCATCTGACCCGACCCCCGCTTCCCGTCACGGAAGGCCCCGGCTCCCCGAGCCGGGGCCTTCCGCGTTCCCCTGGTCCGTCGCGCCGTCGCGGCCGGTTCCCGCCGATTCGGATTTCCGGGCGTTCTCGGAAATTGTCGCCCCTTGCCATAGAGTCGCGGTGGCAGCACGGTGGATTCGGAACGGAAACCAGTGGAACCCAGCGGAGGTCCGGCCTTGCGTATTCCGGCGCACGCGGTGTGCACAGCAATTCGCGACGATATCGTCTCCGGTTTCTTCGGGCCCGGCGGCCGGCTGACCGAGGAGGTGCTCGCCCGCCGCTACGGGGTCTCGCGGGTGCCGGTGCGCGAGGCACTGCGCACGCTGGAGTCCGAGGGCTTCGTCACCACGCGGCGGCACGCGGGCGCCTGTGTGGCGGAGCCGGGCGAGCAGGAGGCCGAGGACCTGCTGGAGCTGCGGACGCTGCTGGAGCCGCTGGCGGCCGCCCGCGCGGCCCGGCGGCGCACCGAGGCGCACCTCAAGGTGCTGCGGGGGCTCGTACGGCTGGGCCAGGAGCGGGCCAGGCGGGGGCAGGGGGAGGACCTGAGGGCGCTGGAGACCTGGTTCCACGAGACCCTGGCGCAGGCGTCCGGCAGCCCCGGGCTGATCGCGCTGCTCACGCAGACCCGGCGCAAGATCGCCTGGCTGTACGAGACGGGGTCCCCGGCCCGGCCGGTGGACTCCTGGGCGGGGCGCGGCGCGGTGGTGGACGCGGTGGCCCGGGGGGACGCGGAACGCGCCCGTGCGCTGGCCGCGCTGGACGCGGAGCGGACGGCGGGGGTATTCCGGCCGCGGGTGAGGAGTTTGCAACGTGCCGTAAACATAGGGAGTGGCCGGAATTAACGCGGGGCGCGTATGAAAGGGGCTGGGGTGGCGGAATTCCGTCCCGTGGGAATGGGGCGTGATTTCCGGCCGATTCCGACTGCCGGCGCTCCGGTACGGCGGCATTCCGGCGCGGCCGTGATTGCGTCCGACCCGGGAAACGACGAAGCCGCGGTCCCCCGGGGTGGCGGGGGCCGCGGCTTCGGTGAAGGGTTGGGTCAGACCGTTTCGGGGAGTTCCTCCAGGCCCTCCGCCACCAGCTTCGCGAGACGGTCCAGCGCGGCCTCCGCGCCCTCGGCCTCGGACGCCAGGACGACCTCCTCGCCGCCCTGGGCGCCCAGGCCCAGGACCGCCAGCATCGACGCGGCGTTGACGGGGTCGCCGCCCGCCTTCGCGATGGTCACGGGGACGCCGGAAGCGGTCGTCGCGCGGACGAAGATCGAGGCGGGACGAGCGTGCAGGCCCTCGGCCCAGCCGACGTTGACGCGGCGCTCTGCCATGGTGATGCCCTTCAGGTTCTCGCGGTTGTCTAGACCAGTCTCTCACGTCACCCGGAATGCTCGAACCGACCTTCGGCCCGATCCCGCCGCCGTTCGGCCCTCCTCAGCTTTGCACTGATTTGCCCCCACGTGCCTCATTCCCGGCCCACGTGCCGTCCGGCCTGTCGGAGCCGCCCGGCCACCTGGCCGGATCTTCCCCTTAGGCTGGCCCCATGACCATCGCGTCGGACCCCTCGTACCCGGCCCACTGGGAAGCGGACGTCGTGCTGCGCGACGGCGGTACCGCCCGGATCCGCCCCATCACGACCGAGGACGCGGGCCGCCTGGTCAGCTTCTACGAGCAGGTCTCGGACGAATCGAAGTACTACCGGTTCTTCGCCCCCTACCCCCGCCTCTCCGACCGCGACGTCCACCGCTTCACGCACCACGACCACGTGGACCGCGTCGGCCTCGCCGCGACCATCGGCGGGGAGTTCATCGGCACCGTCCGCTACGACCGCATCGGCCCCGACGGCCGCCCCGCCTCCGCCCCCGCCGACGAGGCCGAGGTGGCCTTCCTCGTCCAGGACGCCCACCAGGGCCGCGGCGTCGCCTCCGCCCTGCTCGAACACATCGGGGCCGTGGCCCGGGAGCGCGGCATCCGCCGCTTCGCGGCCGAGGTGCTGCCCGCCAACACCAAGATGATCAAGGTGTTCACGGACGTCGGCTACCAGCAGAAGCGCAGCTTCGAGGACGGCTCCGTCCACCTCACCCTCGACCTCGAACCCACCGCCGAGTCCCTCGCCGTCCAGCGCGCCCGCGAACAGCGCGCCGAGGCCCGCTCCGTCCAGCGGCTGCTGGCCCCCGGCTCGGTCGCGGTGATCGGCGTCAGCCGCTCCGGGTCCGGGGTCGGCGCCGCCGCCCTGCGCAACCTGCGCGACGGCGGCTTCCACGGGCACCTCTACGCCGTCAACGAGGCCCGGGCGGCCGGGATGGAGGGCGACCTGCTGGACGGGGTGCGGGCCTACCGCACCGTCGCCGACGTCGGGGCCCCCGTGGACCTCGCCGTGATCGCCGTCCCCGCCGAGCGGGTCCCGGACGCCGTCGCCGCCTGCGGGGAGCACGGGGTGCAGGGGCTGGTCGTGCTGTCGGCCGGTTACGGGGAGAGCGGCCCGGAGGGCCTGGACCGCCAGCGCGAACTGGTCCGCCAGGTCCGCTCGTACGGGATGCGCCTCATCGGCCCCAACGCCTTCGGGGTGATCAACACCGCGCCGGACGTGGAGCTCAACGCCTCCCTCGCCCCCGCCCCCGCCACCGCCCGGGGCCGGACCGGCCTGTTCACCCAGTCCGGGGCCATCGGCATCGCCCTGCTGTCCGGGCTGCTGCGCCGCGGCGAGGGCCTGTCCTCCTTCGTGTCCGCCGGCAACCGGGCGGACGTCTCCGGCAACGACATCCTCCAGTACTGGTACGAGGACGGGGCCACCGATGTCGCCCTGATGTACCTGGAAACCCTCGGCAACCCGCGCAAGTTCACCCGCCTCGCCCGCCGCGCCGCCGCCGTCAAGCCCCTCGTCGTCGCCCTCGGCGGCCGCCACACCCCCGCCGGACACCTCGTCCCGGGCACCCGGCTGCCCGAGGCCACCGTGTCCGACCTGCTCCGCCAGGCCGGCGTCATCCGGGTCCACACCGTCACCGAGCTCGTCGACGCCGGGCTCCTGCTGGCCTGCCAGCCCCTGCCGGCCGGCCCCCGGGTGGCCATCCTCGGCAACTCCGAGTCCCTCGGCGTCCTCACGTACGACGCCTGCCTGACCGAGGGGCTGCGGCCCTCGCCCCCGCTGGACCTGACCACCGCCGCCGCCCCCGAGGACTTCCGCGCCGCCCTCACCGCCGCCCTGGCCTCCGAGGACTGCGACGCCGTCGTCGTCACCGCCATCCCCTGGGTCGGCGAGCGGGCCCTGGCCGACGACCTCGCGGAGGCCCTGCGCGAGGCCGTCGCCGAGGTCCCCGGCAAACCCGTCGCCGTCGTCCACGTCGAGCTCGGCGAACTCGTCGAGGCCCTCTCCGCCGCCCGGGCCACCGCCCCCGCGGCCACCCCGGGTCCCGCCACCCCGCCGCCCGCCGCCCCCGCACCCCACGAC
>NZ_JBHVUQ010000172.1:0-15939 GCF_042884105.1 Streptomyces sp. NPDC058157 | reverse complement strand
GGCCCGCCGCGCGGCGCGGGGGGGCGCGGCCGCCGTGCCCTCGCCCCGGCTGCTGCCGCACTCGGCCATCGGACCGCGCGCGGACCTGGAGAAGCTGGGCATCCCGGTCGTGCACGACCTGCCGGGGGTCGGCGAGAACCTCCTCGACCACCCGGAGTCGGTCATCGTGTGGGAGACGAACGGTCCGATACCGGAGAACTCGGCCATGGACTCGGACGCCGGGCTGTTCGTCCGCCGGGACCCGGCGGCCCAGGGGCCGGACCTGATGTTCCACTTCTACCAGGTGCCGTTCACCGACAACCCGGAGCGGCTGGGGTACGAACGCCCCGCGCACGGCGTGTCGATGACCCCGAACATCCCCAAGCCGCGCAGCCGCGGCCGGCTCTACCTGACGAGCGCCGACCCCGAGGTCAAACCGGCACTGGACTTCCGGTACTTCACCGACGAGGACGACTACGACGGCCGGACCCTGGTCGACGGCATCAGGATCGCCCGGCGGATCGCGGCGACCGAACCGCTGGCCGGCTGGCTGGGGCGCGAGGTGTGCCCGGGCCCGGAGGTCACCTCCGACGAGGAGCTCAGCGCCTACGCCCGGCACGTCGCGCACACCGTGTACCACCCGGCCGGAACCTGCCGGATGGGCGCCGAGGACGACGAACTCGCCGTCGTGGCACCTGATCTGCGGATCCGGGGACTGTCCGGCATCCGGATCGCCGACGCGTCCGTCTTCCCGACGATGACCGCCGTCAACCCGATGATCGGGGTGCTGATGGTCGGGGAGAAGTGCGCCGAACTGCTGGGAGGTACCAGCCGATGAACCGTTCCGGGAACCAGCTCGCGGAGCAGGCCTCCGGCCCGCTCGATGACGGGGCCGTCTTCGCCGTGCGGAACCTGTGGAAGGTCTTCGGACCGAAGGCCGCACGCGTTCCCGCCGATCCGGAACTGGCCTCGCTGGACGCCGCCGCGCTGCGCGAACGGACCGGCTGCACGGCCGCCGTCCGCGACGTCTCCTTCGACGTCCGCAAGGGCGAGGTGTTCGTGGTGATGGGCCTGTCCGGGTCCGGCAAGTCGACGCTGGTCCGCTGCCTGACCCGGCTCATCGAGCCGACCTCGGGCGCTCTCGCCATCGACGGCGAGGACGTCCTCGCCATGGGCCCGGCCCGGCTGCGCGAACTGCGCCGGCACCGGGCCGCGATGGTCTTCCAGCACTTCGGGCTGCTGCCGCACCGCACCGTCCTCGACAACGTCGCCTACGGCCTGGAGATCCAGGGCGTGGGCCGCGGCGAACGGCGCGAGCGCGCGGCCGAGTTCGTGGCGAAGGTCGGTCTGGACGGTATGGAGCGGCGCCGGCCCGGGCAGCTGTCCGGCGGCCAGCAGCAGCGCGTGGGGCTGGCGCGGGCGCTCGCGGTGGACCCCGAAGTGCTGCTGTTCGACGAGCCGTTCAGCGCGCTCGATCCGCTGATCCGGCGGGACATGCAGGAGGAGGTCGTACGGCTGCACCGCGAGGAGGGCCGCACCATGGTCTTCATCACCCACGACCTCGGCGAGGCGCTGCGGCTGGGCGACCGGATCGCGCTGATGCGCGACGGCCGCGTCGTCCAGCTGGGAACGCCCGAGGAGATCGTCGGCTCCCCCGCCGACGACTACGTCCGCGACTTCGTCCGGGACGTGCCGCGCGAGCAGGTGGTGACGGTCCGTTCGGCGATGCGTCCGGCGCGGGCCGAGGAGGCCGGGGCCGGGCCGGCGCTGGCGCCGACCGCGACCGTCCACGAGGCCATCGAGGCGGTCGCCCGCTCCGGGGAGAACGCGCGGGTCGTCGAGAACGGACGGTGCCTGGGGGTGGTCGACCAGTCGGTGCTGCTGGGCGTGGTCGCCGGGGTACCCGCCGCGGCCGGGAAGGCGGTGGCCTGATGTACGCGCACACCACCTGGCCGCCGCCGTGCGGCGGCCCGCGCACCACCGGCCGGGGACGGTGCGGCCGATGAGCACCACGACCGCCTCCGGCTCCGCCGCACCCGCCGCCCGTACGGCCACGGCGCAGCAGACCGCGGCCCGTGCCGCCTCCACCGCCCCCGCATCCGGGGACACCCCGAGGGCCGGGTCCGGTGGGCTGCGGGACCGGATACGCAACCGGCGCGGCCGGCTGATCGGTGCGGGCGCCGCGCTGCTGCTCGTCCTGGGCGCCGTCCTGCTCGGCGGCGGAGGCTGGCCCGCCGGGCTCGCCGTGGACCTGTCGGGGCCGCTGGACCGCGTCGGCGACTGGATCATCGACCATCGCGACAGCCACCCCTTCTTCCTGTACTTCCTCGGGCACGTCAGCAACGCCGTGGTCGTCTGCGTACGCGCCGTCTACCTGCTGCTGCTCTCCCTCGGCTGGGCCGGGGTGACCGCTGCCGCCGGGCTGGTGGCCTGGCGGCTCGCGGGGGTGCGCCTCGCGCTGGTCTCCGTCGCCGCGTTCGCCGTGTGCGGGCTGCTGGGCATGTGGGTGCCCACCATGCAGACCCTCGCCCTGATGGCCGTGGCGGTCCTGGCGTCCGTCCTGCTCGGCGCGCTCCTCGGGCTGGCCGCCGGCCTGTCGGACCGGATGGACCGCGTGCTGCGTCCCGTGCTCGACACGATGCAGGTGCTGCCCGCCTTCGCCTACCTGCTGCCGGTGGTGCTGGTCTTCGGCATCGGCGTGCCGGCCGCCGTCCTGGCGACCGTGGTCTACGCGGCGCCGCCGATGGCCCGCCTCACCGCGCTGGGGCTGCGCGGCGCGGACGCCGGGGTCATGGAGGCCGCCGCCTCGCTCGGCGCCACCGGTCGGCAGCGGCTGCTGACGGCCCGGCTGCCGCTGGCCCGCAAGGAACTGCTGCTCGGCGTCAACCAGTCGATCATGATGGCGCTCGGCATGGCCGTGATCGCGTCCGTGATCGGCGCGGGCGGTCTCGGTGACCGCGTCTACCAGGCGCTGGCCTCCGTGGACGTCGGTGCGGCGCTCGCGGCGGGCGTGCCGATCGTGCTGCTCGCCGTCGTCCTGGACCGGGTCACCGCCGCCGCGGGTGCCCGGCTCGGCTCGGCGCCGGCCCGCCCGGCCGGACTCGGCCGCGCCGCGGCCCTGGCGCCGGCCGCCGCGGTGGCCGTGGTGGTCGTGGTGGCCGTGGCCGGTCACCTCACCGGCCGGCCCGGCTGGCCGCAGGCGTGGACGGTGGACACCGCCGGCCCCGTCAACCGGGCCGTGGAGTGGATGACCGCCCACCTGTACTCCGGGGTGCCCGTCGTCGGCGGCACCGCGGACTGGGCCGCGCACTTCACCACCGGCTTCCTCAACCCGCTGCGCTCCGGCCTCCAGTGGCTGCCCTGGTGGTCGGTCCTGCTGGCGGTCGGCGCCCTCGCCCTGCTCATCGGCACCTGGCGGACGGCCGCCACCGCGGTCCTCGCGACGGCCGCGATCGGCGTCCTCGGCGTGTGGGCTCCCGCCCTCGACACCCTCTCCCAGGTGCTGGCCGCGGTCGCCGTGACCCTGCTGCTCGGCATCGCCCTCGGCGCGGCCGCCGCGCGCGGCGCCCGGCTGGAGCGTGCGCTGCGGCCCGTCCTCGACGTGTTCCAGACGATGCCCCAGTTCGTCTACCTGATCCCGGTGGTCGCGCTGTTCGGCGTGGGCCGTGCCCCGGCCGTGGCCGCGGCCGTGGTGTACGCGCTGCCCGCCGTGGTGCGGATCACCGCGCAGGGGCTGCGGGCGGTCGACCCGGGCGCGCTGGAGTCCGCGCGGTCCCTCGGGGCGACCTCGCGCCAGCAGCTGCTCCAGGTCCAGCTGCCGCTGGCCCGGCCGGCCCTGCTGCTGGCCGTCAACCAGGGCGTGGTCCTGGTCCTGGCCGTGGTCGTCATCGGCGGCCTGGTGGGCGGCGGGGCGCTCGGCTACGACGCCGTGTTCGGGCTCGCCCAGGGCGACCTGGCGACCGGTCTCGTGGCCGGTGCCGCGATCGTCTGCCTGGGCCTGGTGCTCGACCGGGTCACGCAGCCGACGCAACGCCGTACCCGCACCGGAAAGGGGGCCTGAGATGACCCGCGCCCGTATCACCGCCCTGGCCGCCGCCGCGGCCCTGACCGCCGGGGCCGGGCTCACCGGCTGCGGCGCCGCCGACATGACCCGCCAGTCCTCCCCGTACGCCGACGCCGCGGGATCGCGGACGGTGACGCTGTCCGTGCAGTCCTGGGTGGGTGCGACGGCGAACGTCGCCGTCGCCCGGTACCTGCTGGAGCACGAGCTCGGCTACCGCGTGGACACCGTGCAGATCGACGAGGTGCCCGCCTGGGACGCGCTCAGCCAGGGGCGGGTGGACGCCATCCTGGAGGACTGGGGGCACCCGGAGCAGGAGGCGCGCTACATCGACGGCAAGGGCACCATCGCCCGCGGCGGCGAGCTGGGGGTCACCGGGCACATCGGCTGGTTCGTGCCGGCGTACTTCGCGCGGCAGCACCCCGACGTCACGGACTGGAAGAACCTCGGCAAGTACGCCGACCGGTTCCGCACGGCGGAGAGCGGCGGCAAGGGGCAGTTGCTGGACGGCTCACCGTCGTACGTCACGAACGACAAGGCGCTGGTGAAGAACCTGGGGCTGGACTTCCAGGTGGTCTTCGCGGGCTCCGAGGCGGCCCAGATCACGCAGATCGAGCAGTTCGCCAAGGAGCAGAAGCCCTTCCTGACCTACTGGTACGAGCCGCAGTGGCTGTTCGGGAAGGTGCCCATGACGGAGGTGAAGCTGCCCGACCACGCGAAGGGCTGCGACGCCGATCCGGAGAAGGTGGCCTGCGCGTACCCGCACACACCGCTGCAGAAGTTCCTCAATGCCCGCTTCGCGAAGGACGGCGGCGACGCGGCCGCCTTCCTGAAGAAGTTCCACTGGACGAAGGAGATGCAGAACGAGGTCGCACTGATGATCGCGGAGGAGAAACTGCCCCCGCAGGAGGCGGCGGCCCGCTGGGTGAAGCAGAACCGCGCCACGTGGCAGACCTGGCTGCCCACCTGACGGCCGGGTCGCGTGGGACGGGCGGCCCGCGGGGCACCGGTTGAGTACGCGTACTCAGGCACGCCGGATCCCCCGCTCCGATACTGGCTGTCGGACGAACGGGGGATCTTGTGGGACGACGTCGGTCAAGACTTCAAGTGTGGCTTCCGGCCGGCTACTTGACGGTGGTGGCAGGGCTGCTGGTATGGGTGGAGGTGCTCGCCCGGACCGGCGACGCCGGGTTCGCCGGCATCTGGCCGATCCTGGCCACGGCACCCCTCAGCCTCCCCGCCCTGCAGCTGTTCCTGCCCGGCCCCGCGTCGCCGCCGGCACCGGAGGTCGCGCCGCCGGACGGCACCGGGGCCGTGCCGCCCCCGCCCGACGCGTGGTTCGGGGGCGGCTTCCACGGTGTGCTCCTGGGCTGCGCCCTGGTCAACGCCGCGGCCCTGTGGGTACTGGCACGCGGCCTGGCCGGCCTCCTCGCCCGGCGCCGGCGGTGACGGGGGCAGGGACGCGTCGCTTCCGGAGCCTCCGCTGCCCCGCCCGCCGCCCAGCCGGACGCGTACGCGGAGCCGGTCAGACGGTGCCGCGCCAGGCGCCGGTCTCTGTTCCGCGGTTCTCGATGAAGTACTTGAAGCGCTTCAGGTCGCCCTTGACCTGCCGGTCGACGAAGCCGAGCTTGTCACCGACGCTCTCCGCCAGCCCCTCCGGATCGAAGTCCATCACCAGCGTCACCTCCGTGAGGGACCGGTCGATCGGCCTGAACGTCACCAGACCCGACTGCTCGCTCTGGCCGCCCACGGTCACCCAGGCGACCTTCATGTCGGGGATCTGCTCGATGATCTCCGCGTCGAACTCCCGCCGGACTCCGGCCACGTTGGTCACCCAGTGCGTGAGCGTGTCCCCGCGCTGCTCGATCCGCTCCACCCCCTCCATGAACTCCGGGAACGACTCGAACTGCGTCCACTGGTTGTAGGCCGTGGTCACCGGCACGTCGACCTCGATCGACTCCTTGACCTGCGACATGAATCCCAGCCCCTTCCCTCTCCGGACCACGGCCCGCGCCGGACGCCGGCCGGGGGCACCCTGCCCCGCCCTCTCGCCTGCCCCGCACCCGACCGCCGACACCACCCGTTCCGCGGTGGCCGTACCGTGTCACCGCCCGGTACGGGGGCATGCGCGTCCCATGACTCCGAACACGACAGTGCCCGGGGCGTGGGCCGCCCAGTCCGGCCCCGTCTGGATCCATCTGCTGGTGATGGCCTTCGCGGTCCTCGTCCTCGTGGCGACGCTCACCCGGGACAGGTAGTCCTCCCGTGCTGTTCCTGGCCCTGCTCGTGCCGCCTTTGCTGATGTGTGCCGTGCTGGGTCTCGGCCGGTACGAGGACTACATGCTGGGTCCGGCGCGCCGGAGGGCTCCCGTCCCTGCCCCTCGGATCGGACTCCCGGACGCCGCGCCGGAGTCCGGGCGCCCCGCCGCGCCCCGTTCCCGGGGCAGACACAGGCGTCCCGCACACACCTGAACCGTCCGCGGGGGCGGTGGCAGAATGCCGCGATGGATCCGATCTTGCGAGCCGCCGGTGAGCTGTTGGGGACCGAGCTGTCCGGCCCGGTCGATCCGGGTGGGAGTGCGCGCAGCACCGTGGTGCGCTGCCGGACGGCCGGTGGCGGCAGTGTGATCGTCAAGGCGTTCGGCCGCGAGCCCGATTCCCTGCGCTGCTTCACGGCCGAGGCCGCCGGGCTCTCCCTGGGGATCGCCGGTCCCGAGGTGCTGGGCGTGGACCCCGACGTCCCGTTACTGGTGCTGGCCGACCTCGGGGACGCGCCCACCCTGGCGGACGTGCTGCTCGGCGACGATCCGGCCGTCGCCGAGGACGGGTTGCCGGCCTGGGCCCGGGGGCTCGGGGCGCTGGCCGCCGGGTCGGTGCACCGGCGCGCCGATCTCGCACGGCTGTGGTCCCGCTACGACCAGGGGATGCCGGCCTGGGAGGACGAGCCGTGGATCGCCGAGAACGCCGCCGCTCTGCTCCCGCTGCTCGAGGGCGTCGGAATCTCACCGCCCGCGGGCCTCGACCGGGAGTTGGCCCGGATCGGGACGGCGGGCGGGGCGGAGTACCCGGCCTTCACCCCGGGTGACACCTGCCCCGACAACAACCTGCTCACCCCGCAGGGGCTGCGGCTGATCGACTTCGAGGCGGCCTGCTACCAGTCGGTGTTCCTGCCGGCCGCGACGGCCGCGGATACCGAGCAGGCGTTTCGGGCCGAGGTCGTCGGCGTACCCGGCGACCGGCCCCGACGCGGCGCCAGGTTATGAGGCATCGCTGGGCGGCGGCGAGCGGGCTGGAGGAGTTCCCGGCACTCGCGCGGACCATGCGCTCGCTGTTGCGCGAGGTGGCCGGAGGCTGGGAGGTTCCCGCCCTGCCGGGGTATCCGGCTTTCGGGAACCGGGGCGGGTGACGCGGAGGGTGCATCCGCCGGTGCGTGGCGGGCGGAACGGTCTGTAGGTGTTGCCCTGATCCACCGGCCCCCGTGCGGAGGTCCGGTGGCCGATTCCTGGAAGTGGCCCATGACCGTCTCCGTAGTGCTGTTCACGTCCGATCTGCGTGTGCACGACCACCCTCCGATGCGGGCCGCCCTGGAGGGCGGTGGGGAGGTCGTGCCGTTGTTCGTGCGTGACCGGGCCGTGGACCGGGCCGGTTTCGCGGCGCCGAACCGGCTGGCCTTCCTCGCCGACTGCCTCAGCGACCTGGACCGGGCGCTGCGGGGCCTGGGCGGCAGGCTGGTCGTGCGCTCGGGCGACCTGGTCGAGGAGGTGTCGCGGGCGGTGCGCCAAGCGGAGGCCGACGAGGTGCACATGGCGGCCGGGTACACGGCCTTCGCGCGGGCCCGGGAAGCCCGGCTGCGGCAGGCGCTGGAGGCGCAGGGGTGTCGTCTCCACGTCCACGAGGGCGTGTGCACCGCCGTGCCGCCCGGCGACGTCACCCCGCAGGGATCGGACCACTTCGCCGTCTTCACCCCCTACTTCAGGCGCTGGCAGGCCCAGCCGCTGCGCACCCCCCTGCCCGCGCCGCGGGGGCTGCGGGTGCCCGCGGCGCTGAGGTCCGAGGAGCCGCCCGGACGGTCGGGGCTGTCCGGGGTGTCCCCGGGACTGGCTCGCGGCGGAGAGCGGGAGGGCCGCGAGCGGTTGCGGTCCTGGCTGGCGCAGTACGCCGACGCCTACGAGGAGCGGCACGACGACCTCGCGGGGGACGCCACCTCCCGGCTCTCCGCCCATCTGCACTTCGGGACGCTGTCGGCGGGCGAGGTGGTGTTCCGGGCCGGCCGGGGCGGGGGCGCGGGCGCCGCGGCGTTCGTCCGCCAGGTGTGCTGGCGGGACTTCCACCAGCAGGTCCTCGCGGCCCGCCCGGAGACCGCCGGGCAGGACTACCGCTCCCGTGACGACCGCTGGCGGCGGGGGCGGGAAGCCGAGGCGGACCTGTCGGCCTGGCGGGAGGGGCGGACGGGGTACCCGGTGGTCGACGCCGCCATGCGCCAGCTCGCCCACGAGGGGTGGATGCACAACCGGGGCAGGCTCATCGCGGCCTCGTTCCTGACCAAGACGCTCTACGTCGACTGGCGCGAGGGCGCCCGCCACTTCCTGGGCCTCCTGGTGGACGGGGACGTGGCCAACAACCAGCTGAACTGGCAGTGGGTGGCCGGCACCGGGACGGACACCCGGCCCAACCGGGTCCTCAACCCCGTGCTGCAGGGCCGCCGTTACGACCCCGACGGAGCGTACGTCCGGCGCTGGGTCCCCGAGCTCGCCGGAGTCGGCGGACTCGACGGTGCGGCGGTCCACGAGCCCTGGCGCCTGACCGGCCTCGACCGGGCGGCCTGCGACTATCCGGACGCGCTGATCGCCCTCCCGGACGGCCTCGCGCGCTTCCGGCACGCCCGGGGTCTCGTGCCCCTGGGCTGATTCGACGCCGATTCGACGCGGAATCGATGCGAGTTGCCCCACGGATCCCGCACGGTGACCCTGGACACATCGCGTCCGCCGGATCCCGGAGATTTCATCCCTCCCACGGCGGCTGTCTTCGCTCCGGCGGACGCGGTGTGGGGGCGCGATCCGGAGGAGGCTGCGTCATGACCGCATCAGGTGCGGGCGACGGCCACGCGGTCCGGCCGCAGGACCCGGGCGAGGACGCGGAGATCGTCGCCCTGCTGCTCCAGGACGACGACCGGTGGCTCGCGCTGGCACACCGCCGATGGAGCCGTCTCGTCCACGCCCACGCCGTGCGGGTCCTCGGTGACGCGCGCGAGGCGGAGGACGTCGCACAGCACGTGTTCGTCGCGGCGTGGCGCGGCCGCCGCGGCTTCCGGCCGGAGCTCGGGACGCTGCCGGCGTGGCTGATGGGCATCACCCGGCGCAAGACGGCCGACGCCCTCGGCGCGCGGACCCGGCGCCTGGAGCTCGTGGCCGCCGCCGGGGTGCGGGTCCGCGACGAGACGGCCGGGGGCGTCGAGCGGGTGATCGACCGGGTGGTGGTCACGGAGGAGCTCGCCCGGCTCCCGCGCGTCCAGCGCGACGTCCTCACGCTCACGTACTTCGCGGACCTCACCCAGGTGCAGATCGCCGACCGCACCGGCCTGCCGCTGGGCACCGTCAAGAGCCACGCCAGGCGCGGCATGCGGCGCCTCCGCCTGCGCGCGGCCTCGGGCGCCGTGGAGAGCGGGCGCTGAGACCGCCCCGCAGGGGCGCCGCATCATCCGATGAAGCAGGGGCCCGGGACCCGGCGTCCCGGCCCCCGTACACCAGGGGTGGACCGTATGGACCGCAGCAGCATCGCAGTGATCGGGGCGGGCGTCTCCGGCCTGACGGCCGCCCACATCCTCTCCCGCGTCCACGACGTGGTCCTCTACGAGGCGGACGCCCGCCTCGGGGGCCACGCGCACACCCATGAGGTGCCGGCCGGCGGGGGCGGGACGCTCGGCGTCGACACCGGCTTCATCGTCCACAACGAGCGCACCTACCCGCACCTCCTGCGGCTGTTCCGGGAGCTGGGCGTGAGCACCCAGGACGCGGAGATGAGCATGTCGGTCCGGTGCGACGGCTGCGGCCTGGAGTACGCCGGCGCCCGCGGGCCCCGGGGACTGCTGGGCGGCGGGAACCTGCTGCGCGGCCGCCACCTGCTGATGCTCGCCGAGGTCCCCCGCTTCCACCGCGCCGCGCGCCGGCTGCTCGCCGACGCGGACGCGACCCGCACCCTGGGCGCGTTCCTGCGCCAGGAGCGCTTCTCGCCGTACTTCGTCGGCCACTTCGCGATCCCCCTGGTCTCCGCCGTGTGGTCCTGCGCACCGGACGCCGCGCTGCGGTACCCGGCCGCCTACCTCTTCCGCTTCCTCGACCACCACGGTCTGCTGTCGGTCACCGGATCCCCGCGGTGGAGGACCGTCACCGGCGGGTCCCGGGCCTACGTCGAGCGGGCCGCGAAGTCCCCGGCCCGCGTCCTGACCTCCACCCCGGTCCGCGCGGTCGTGCGCGGAGCCGGCCGCGTGCGGCTGGTCACCGAGGACGGGGAGAGCGCCGAGCACGCCGCCGTGGTCATCGCCGTCCACCCCCACCGGGCGCTGGGGCTCCTCGCCGACCCCACCGAGCGGGAGCGGCGCGTCCTCGGCGCCTTCACCTACTCCCGCAACCCGACCGTGCTGCACCGCGACACCACCGTGCTGCCCCGCGGCCGCCACGCCCGGGCCTCCTGGAACTACCGGCTCCCCTCCTGTTCGGCGCGGCCGGGATCCGTGCAGGTCAGTTACGACATGAACCGGCTCCAGCGGCTGCCCGGCGACGAGCCGCACATCGTCACGCTCAATCCCGGCGACCGGATCGACGAGAGCAGGGTCCTGGCGCGGATGGTCTACGAACACCCCCTCCACACGGCCGAATCGGTGGCGGCGCAGCGGCTGCTGCCCACCCTCGACGACGGCGTCACCGCCTACGCGGGCGCCTACCACGGGTGGGGGTTCCACGAGGACGGCTGCCGTTCGGGCGCCGAGGCCGCCCGCTCCCTCGGGGTGCGCTGGTGACGCCGGCCCCCGCCCGCCCGGCGCCGCGCGTGCCCGCCCTGTACGCGACGGAGGTGCGGCACACCCGGTCCGCCCCCGTCCGGTACCGGCTGCGCCACCGGACGTACCTGTGGCTGGTCGACGTGGACGAGCTCCCGGTCCTGCCCCGCGTCCTGCGCCCGCTCGCCCGCTTCGACGCCCGCGACCACTTCTCGGGCGCGGCCCCCGGCCTGCGCGCCGGTCTCGACGCCTACCTCGCCTCCCGGGGCGTCCACGGCGCCGACGGGCGGGTGCTGATGCTGGCGCACGCGCGCGTGCTGGGGCACGTCTTCAACCCCCTGACCCTGTACTGGTGCCACGACGGGTCGGGCGTGCTCGTCTGCGTGGTCGCGGAGGTCCACAACACGTACGGCGAGCGCCACTGCTACCTGCTGCGCCCCGACGCCGGGGGCGGCGCCGAGGTGGCCAAGGAGTTCTACGTCTCCCCGTTCTTCGGCGTCGAGGGGAGCTACCGGATGCGGCTGCCGCTGCCGGGCGACCGCCTCGACCTGACCGTCCAGCTCCGTCACGCGGACGGTTCGCGGCCGTTGACCGCCACCGTCCGCGGCACGCACCGCCCGGCGACGACCCGTGCGCTGCTCGCGGCGCTGCTGCGCAACCCGTGGCCGACCGCCGGGGTGTCGTTCGGCATCCGCCGGCACGGGATCCGGCTCCGGCTCAAAGGCCTGCCCGTCCGGCCGCGGCCCACCCGCGCGGCCCGGCCCGTCCAGGAGGACGCGCTGTGACCCTCACCCTCCCTCCCGGCCCCCACGGCGGTCCCCGCGCCGGCCGGCACCTGGTCGACGCAGCGCTCTGGCCCGATGTCGCCCGGCTGCCGCGCGCCTCGGCCCTGCGTACCGCGGTGGCCCGCCGGATCGTGGAACGGGCCCTGCGGCGGCTGCCGTTGCGGGTACGGACCCCCGGAGCCGCAGCGCCGGCGCTCCCCCGGCAGCCCCGGGGAACGGCGGACGGCCTGCCCACCCTGGTCCTGCACGATCCCGAGGCGTTCTTCCGGCGGATCGGCGCGGACGGCCTGATCGGCTTCGGCGAGTCCTACATGGCCGGCGAGTGGGACGGCGACGACCTGGTCGGGGTCCTGACCGTCCTGGCCGGCCACGTCGACGACCTCGTACCGCAGGCCCTGCGCCGGCTGCGCGGCGCCTGGGTGCACCGCAGGCCGGCCTCGGACCGCAACACCGTGGACGGGGCCCGCCGCAACGTCCACCGGCACTACGACCTGTCCAACGAGCTGTTCGCCACCTTCCTCGACCCCACGCTCACCTACTCCTCGGCCGTCTTCGCCTCCGTCCCGGCCGGTGCCGAGGACCTGCCCGCGGCCCAGCACCGCAAGATCGACCGGTTGCTCGACCTCGCCGGGACCGGACCGGGCACCAGCCTCCTGGAGATCGGTACGGGCTGGGGCGAACTCGCCGTCCGGGCCGCCCGGCGCGGCGCCCTCGTCCGCACCGTCACCCTCTCCCGGGAACAGCGCGACCTCGCCCTCCGGCGCGTCGCGGAGGCCGGTCTCTCCGGCCGGGTCGCCGTCGAGCTGTGCGACTACCGGCGCGTCGGCGGCACGTACGACGCCGTCGTGAGCGTCGAGATGATCGAGGCCGTCGGAGCGGCCTACTGGCCCGCCTACTTCGGCGCCCTGCACCGCCTGCTGGCCCCCGGCGGGCGGGCCGCGCTGCAGGCCATCACCATGCCCCACGAGCGGATGCTGCACACGGCCCGCACCCACACCTGGATCAGCAAGTACGTCTTCCCCGGAGGCCTCGTCCCCTCCCGGGAGGCCATCGCCCGGCACAGCGCGGCCGCCGGGCTGTCCCTCGTCCACGACACCGGCTACGGCGAGCACTACGCGGAGACGCTCCGGCTGTGGCGCGAGCGGTTCCTCGGCCGGTCCGCCGAGGTGGGCGCCCTCGGCTTCGACCACGTCTTCCGCCGGATGTGGGAGCTCTACCTCGCCTATTCCGAGGCCGGGTTCCGCTCCCGCCACCTCGATGTGCGCCAGCTCGTCCTCACCGGCCGGACGACGGCGGGCGGAGGCGCCGGATGAGCCCCGTCGACACGGCGGCCCTCGTCACGGTCCTCGCCGCGGCGGCCGCAACGGCGCTCACCGTCATGCTCCTGACCTTCGCGGTGGCCCTGGTCAAAGGGGTGCACAGGATCGTCGACAGCGCCTGGGGCCTGGCGTTCGCGGCCGTGGCCGTCGTCGCCTGGTTCCTCTCGGCCGGCCACGGCGACCCCGTGCGCCGGACCGTGGTGGCCCTCGCCACCGTCGTGTGGGGGCTGCGCCTCGCGGTGCACATCGCCCGGCGCGGCCGGGGCCACGGAGAGGACCCCCGGTACGCGCGGATGCTGGCCCGGGCCCGGGGCGGCACCGCCCTGTACGCCCTGCGCACCGTCTACCTCCTCCAGGGGTCCCTGGTCTGGCTGGTCTCCCTGCCCGTCCAGGTGGCGGTGCTGCTCCCCCGGTCCCTGGACGCCGTGGCCGCCGTGGGGCTGGTCCTGTGGGCCGCCGGTCTGTTCTTCGAGGCGCTCGGGGACCACCAGCTCGCCCGGTTCAAGGCGGATCCCGCGAACGAGGGCCGCATCATGGACCGCGGCCTGTGGGCCTGGACCCGGCACCCGAACTACTTCGGCGACTTCCTCCTGTGGTGGGGCCTGTACCTGACGGCCTGCGCCACCTGGCAGAGCGCGGCCGCCACCGTCGTCTCCCCGCTCCTGATGAGCGCGCTGCTGATCAAGGGCAGCGGCAAACGCCTGCTGGAGGCGCACATGGCCGGCCGCCCCGGCTACGCCGCGTACCTGGCCCGCACCAGCGGCTTCTTCCCGTGGCCACCACGCTCCGGGGAGCCGCGGAGTTGAGGAGTGGAAAGGCGTGCCCGCCCCCGGACGCGCGCCGTCACGGCGGTGAGGTACCCGGGACGACCGGCTCCGCGTAGAGCGCGGAGATCGCGTCGAGCGCCTCCCGCAGCCCGCGCGGACGCCTCATCCCCGCGGTCACCGCCCGTACGGGCCACCCCGGGCCCGCGAGGAAGACGACGGGGGCGGTCCTCGCCCCCCTGAGGCCGAACGCCGTCGACGCCACCTGCCGGGCCAGCGCACCGTCCGCCGTCGTGCGGGACTGCGACCACAGCACCACGGCCGCCGGACCCGACCGGCCCACCGCCGCCCGCAGCGCCTCCGGGGGCACCGCCGCACCGAACATCCGGGCCGGCAGGCCCCGTTCGGCCAGACCCGCGGCCAGCGCCTCCAACGGCAGCGTGTGCTGCTCGCCCGGCAGGCAGGCCAGCACCACCGGCGCCGCGTCGGCCGCCGGCCCGGGGGCGGTGGCTGCCGCCCGCCGCAGCGCGGTCGACACGTGCCACGACAGCAGGTGCTCGACCTCGACGTACCGGTCCTGCGCGGACTCCCACTTGCGCCCCACCGCGTGCAGGGTCGGCACCATCACCTCCTCCCAGGCGGCCACCAGGCCGTGGGCCCGCACGGTCCGCCGGAGCAGGGCCTCCATGGCCGGGCCGTCGAGCCGTACCGCTGCGCGTGCCAGCCCCCGGCACTCCTCCCGCACCTCCCCCAGCGGCAGCCCGCCCCCGGGACCGCCCCGGCGGCCCGGTGCAACCGGTGCACCCGCCGCGCCCGGTGCACCCGCCGCGCCCGGCGGCACGACCGCTTCCGCCGGCCCGGGCGCTTCCGCCGACCCGGGCGCCTCCGCCGGTCCGGGCGGGTGCGGCCCGCCCCGGTCCTGCGGGTCAGGCCGACGGCGTGCAGCCGCCGCCGCACGGGCGGCCTCGGCCGGGGGGATACCGGCCGAGGTGAGCCGGCACATCTCCTCGAGCATGGCGACGTCCGCGGGCATCCACCGCCGGTGCCGGCCGCCCTCCCGAACGGCCGGCCCGATGCCGTAGCGCTGCTCCCAGGAGCGCACCGTCGTGGGCGACACCCCCAGGCGCCGTGCCACCGCGCCCGTGGTGACGCCGGGGGCCTCTTCGCTCATACCGCCCAGATTACGACGCGGAATCGATGCGAGCCAGGAAAGGCCCGGGGCGGCGCATCCGCGGCGCGGCCGACGCGGGAAGACACGTACACGCAGGCAGCCGTCCGTCCGCCGGGGAGGCGACCCGGGAGGCGACAATGATCCACCGTCACGGAGAGAGGGCGTTCATGGCCGGGACACAGGACGACGGGCACGACGTGGCGGTCGTCGGCGCGGGGGCCGCGGGCCTGGCGTGCGCGTCCGACCTCGCCCGGGCCGGCCTGCGGGTGCGCCTGGTGGAGGCCGAGGACACCGTGGGCGGCCGCATCCGCACCGACCGCGTCGCGGGCTTCACCACCGACCGCGGCTTCCAGGTGTTCAACACCTCCTACCCCCAGGTCCGGCGCCGCCTCGATCTGCCGGCCCTGTTCCTGCGGCCGTTCACCCCGGGTGTGCTGGTCCACACCGACGGCGGGCGGCTGCGCCTGACCGATCCCACGCGGCGACCGCGCGACGGGGTCGCCCTGCTCAGGGGCGCCCGGGTCAAGCCGCGCGACCTGCTGGCCTTCGGGGTCCTGTCGGCACGCGCCGCGCTCGCGCCCGCCTCGCGCCTGCGGGCCGGGCCCGAGCTCACCACCCGCACGGCCCTGGCCGCCGCGGGGTTCTCCGAGGAGTTCGTCGAGACGTTCTTCCGGCCCTTCCTGTCAGGGGTCTTCCTGGAGGACTCCCTGGAGACCTCGGCCCGCTTCTTCCATCTGGTCTGGCGCAGCATGCTGCGCGGCACGCTCTGCCTGCCGCGCGACGGCATCGGCGCCGTGCCGGCCCAGCTGGCCGACGGACTGCTGCCGGGGGTGCTGCACACCTCGTCGCCGGTGACCGGGCTGACGC
>NZ_JBHVUQ010000171.1:0-15939 GCF_042884105.1 Streptomyces sp. NPDC058157 | reverse complement strand
GCCGGGCCGTGCCCGCTGCCGCGGCCGCGCCCAGCCGCCGGTGCAGGGCGGCCGGGGTCGGGGCCAGGAACAGGTCCCGGATGCCCGCCTCCACGCCCAGCACCGACCGCACCCGGTTGACCAGCTTGCTGGCCAGCAGCGAATGCCCGCCCGACTTGAAGAAGTTGGCCTCCGGGCCGTGCTCCTCACGGCCCAGGGCCTGCGCGAACAGGGCGCACAGGATCTCCACGCGCGGGTCCGCCGGGCCGGCCGTCCCGGAATCGGACCCGGCCGCGGCCGCCCCGGCCTGCGCCCGCGAGGCCGCCTCCGCCAGCCGCTCACGCCGCCCGGCCAGGGCCCGCGCCTCGGCCGCCGTCACCAGCTCCAGCCCCGAAAGCCGCGCCCCGGAACCGGCCGCCCCGGCGAAGGCCCGCAGGGCCCGCCCGAACACCGACAGCAGCAGCGCGGCCGTCTCCGCGTCGAACAGGTCCTCGGCGTACCCGAGGTACAGGTCCAGCCCCGCGGGCGCCCCGTCCGCCGAGCGCCGCACCGCGCAGTGGAAGGACAGGTCGAACTTGGCCGCCCCCAGGTCGGTGCTGCCCGCGGCGGCCGTCAGCGGCCCCAGCCGGACCTGCTCGGCGGCCGCCTCCTGCACCGTCAGCATCACCTGGAAGAACGGGTGCTCGCCCAGCGCCCGCCCCGGCTCCGCCAGCTCCTCCACCAGCACGTCGAAGGGCAGGTCCTGGTGGTCGAAGGCGGCCAGGTCGGCGTCCCGCACCCGGTCCACCAGCTCGCCCACCGCCGGGTCCCCGGCCAGATCGGCACGGAGCACCAGCGAGTTGACGAAGCAGCCGACCAGCTCGTGCAGCGCCTCGTCGGAGCGGCCCGCCACCGGCGTGCCCACCGCCAGGTCGGTCCCGGCCCCGGCCGCCGACAGGGCCGCCCCCAGCGCGGCCCGCGCCACCATGAACAGGCTGGCCCGCCGCTCCCGCGCCAGCCCCGCCAGGGCCCGGTGCGCCTCCGCGTCCAGGGCGGCCGTCACCGCCGCCCCGCGCCCCGTCGGCTCGGCCGGGCGCGGCCGGTCGTACGGGAGCTCCGTCCGCGCGGGCAGCCCGTCCAGGGCCTCCTTCCAGAAGCCGAGCAGCCGCTCCCGGGCCGGTCCGGCCAGCAGCGACCGCTGCCACAGCGCGAAGTCGGCGTACTGCACCGGCAGCGCCCGCCACCCCGGCGCCCGGCCCGCCAGCCGTGCCCCGTACGCCTCCCCGAGGTCCCGCAGCAGCGGGGCCAGCGACCAGCCGTCGGTGGCGATGTGGTGCACCAGCAGCACCAGCACGGCCGTGCCGTCCCCGGGGAGGAACACGGCGGCCCGCAGCGGGCCCTCCGCCGCCAGGTCCAGGTGCTCCCGGCCGAACTCCTCGACCGCCGCCTCCAGTCCGGCGGCCGGAACCTCCCGCCACTGCGGGACCGGCGCCCCTGCGAGCACCCGCTGGTACGGCTCCCCGCCCTCCGCCCCGTACACGGTGCGCAGCACCTCGTGCCGGCCGGTGACGTCGGCCAGCGCCGCCGCCAGCGCCCGCCGGTCGGGCACCCCGTCCAGGCGCAGCACCAGCGGGGCGTTGTACGTGGCCGAGGCCCCCTCGATGCGGCCCAGCAGCCACAGCGCGCGCTGCGCCGCCGACAGCGGCAGCAGGGCGGGCCGCTCCCCGGCCGGGACGGCGGCGAGGGCGGGGCGGGCGCCCGGCCCGTCCGCGGGGTCCGCGGCGGCGGCCAGCCTGCGGTGCAGGGCGGCCGGGGTCGGGGCGAGGAACAGGTCGCGGATGCCGGCCTCGACGCCGAGGGCGGCCCGGATCCGGTTGACGAGCTTGCCCGCGAGCAGCGAATGGCCGCCGTTGCGGAAGAAGTTGGCGTCGGCGGGCAGTGCCTCCAGGCCCAGGACCTCCGCGAACAGCCCGCACAGGATCTCCTCGCGCGGGGTGAGGACGTCCGTGCGCACCGGGGCCGGCACCGGCTCCGCGGACCGCGCCGCGGCCGCCCGCTCCAGGCGCTCGCGCCGCCCGGCCAGCGCCGCCCGCTCGGCGGCGGTGAACGGCTCCAGCGCGCCCACCGGGCGCAGCGGGGCGTCGGCGAACCCGGCGAGGGC
The DNA here is from genome assembly GCF_042884105.1 of Streptomyces sp. NPDC058157. Classification (NCBI taxonomy): domain Bacteria; kingdom Bacillati; phylum Actinomycetota; class Actinomycetes; order Kitasatosporales; family Streptomycetaceae; genus Streptomyces; species Streptomyces sp. NPDC058157. Next base: position 13,820 of record NZ_JBHVUQ010000171.1, on the reverse strand, counting down.
CTTGAGGTAGCCGCCCAGCAGCAGGCGGGCGGTGTCCTCGTCGAACAGGTCCTCGGCGTAGGTCAGCGCCACGTCCAGGCCGTCGGGCCGGCCGTCGGCGGTGTGCCGCTCGGCGCAGTACCAGGTCAGGTCGAATTTGGCGGCGTCCAGGCCGGTTTCGGCGGTGGCGCCCGTGATGCCCCCGGCGAGCCGCAGCGGCCCGGAGTCCGGTCCGTCGGCGGCCACCGTCAGCATCACCTGGAAGAACGGGTGGTGCCCCAGGGCCCGTTCGGGCGCCAGCCGCTCCACCAGCACGTCGAAGGGCAGCTCCTGGTGCTCGTAGGCGGCGAGGTCCGCCTCGCGGACCCGGTCCAGCAGTTCGGCTGCGGCCGGGTCCCCGGACACGTCGGTGCGCAGGGCCAGGGAGTTCACGAAGAACCCGACCAGGTCGTACAGGTCCTCCTCGGGGCGGCCCGCGACGGGCGTCCCGATCACCAGGTCCTCGCCCGCCCCGGCGGCGGCCAGGGTGGCGGCCAGTGCGGCCCGCGCCGCCATGGTGAGGCTGGCCCGGCGGCCCCGGGCGAGGGCCAGCAGTCCGCCGTGGGCGGCCGCGTCGAGGCGGCCGGTGACGGTGGCGCCGCGCCCGGAGGGCTCGGCGGGGCGGGGGCGGTCGGCGGGCAGGGCGGTGAGCGCCGGGGCGCCCGCCAGGACCTGCCGCCAGTGGGCGAGCTGCTCCGCGGCCAGGCTGCCGGGGTCGGCCGGATCGCCCAGCAGCTCGTGCTGCCACAGGGTGTAGTCGGTGTACTGGACGGGCAGCGGCTCCCAGCCGGGGGCGGTACCGGCGAGCCGGGCGGCGTACGCGGCGGCCAGGTCCCGCAGCAGCGGCCGGACCGACCAGCCGTCGGTGGCGGCGTGGTGGACGAGCAGGACCAGGACCGAGGTCCCGTCACCGGACCGGAACAGCCGCGTGAGCAGCGGCGGCCGGGCCGTGATGTCGATCGCCTGCCGGACGAAGGCGGCCACGGCCGCCTCGCGGGCCCCGGGCGCGCAGTCCTCGACGGTCAGCGGGGCGACGGCGGAGGCGTCCAGCACCTGCTGGTGCGGTTCTCCGTCGGGTCCGGCCGCCAGGACCGTGCGCAGCACCTCGTGCCGGTCCGCCAGGTCGGCGACGGCGGCGCGCAGGGCGCCGGGGTCCGGCACCCCGTCCAGGTGCAGGACGACGGGGGCGTTGTACGCGGCGGAGGGTCCGTGGAGACGGCCCAGGAACCACAGCCGGCGCTGGGCGAACGACAGCGGGATCACGGTCATCGGTCCTATGCGTCCTGGCCCGGCGCGGCGGCGACGAGCGTGTCGATGTGGGCGGCGAGGTCGCGCAGCCGGGGGTTGGCGTAGACGGCCTTCACGGGGAGGGCGACGCCGAGTTCGGCGCGGACCCGGGACACCAGCTTGATCGCGAGGAGGGAGTGCCCGCCCAGCTTGAAGAAGTTGTCGTCGGGGCCGACCCGGCTCGCGCCGAGGACGGTGGCCCAGACCCCGGCGATCAGCGCCTGGGAGCGGGTCAGCTCGGGACCCTCCCCGGCGGTTCCCGCGGCGTCGGCGTCGGCGGCGGCCGGGGCGGGGGCCGGCAGGGCGGCCCGGTCCAGCTTGCCCTGGGTGGTGGTGGGGAAGCGGTCCAGGGCCACGAAGGCGGCCGGGACCATGTAGGCGGGCAGCGAGGCCGCCAGGAGGGTCCGCAGCTCCGCGCCGTCGGCGGGGCCCGCGGCCGGGTCCTGGGGGCGGTGGTAGGCCACCAGGCCGGGGGCGCCGTTGACCTCGTCGCGCAGCAGCACCACCGCTTCGGCGACGGCCGGGTGCGCGGTGAGCGCGGCCTCGATCTCGGGGAGCTCGATGCGGTGGCCGCGGAGCTTGACCTGGCCGTCGGCGCGGCCCAGGTAGCCGAGGCGGCCGCCGGGCAGCAGCCGCACCAGGTCGCCGGTGCGGTACATGCGGGCGCCGTCGCCCTGCGGGTCGGCCACGTACCGTCCGGCGGTGAGCGCGGGGCGGCGGCGGTAGCCGCGGCCCACGCGGGGGCCGGCCAGGTACAGCTCGCCGCTGCCGCCGGGCTCCACCGGGTTCAGCTTCTCGTCGAGGACCCGCATGCTCAGGCCGGGCAGGACGCCGCCGATGTGCGGGGCGTCCGCGGCGTCGATCCACCCGGCGGTGGAGTCCACGGTGCACTCGGTGGGCCCGTACAGGTTGACCGCGCGGAGCACCCCGGCGGCGGCCCGCTCGCCGATCCGCCGCCACAGGTCGGGGCCGATGGCCTCGCCGCCGATCAGGAGGGTCAGCGGGCGCGGCCCGCCGTCCTCGCTGAGCAGGTCGAGCAGGGACTCGGCGTGCGAGGGGGTGATGTCGAGGTCGGTGAGGGCCTGCTCGTCGACGAACCGGGCCAGCAGCGCCGGGTCGGCGCGGGTCTCGTCGTCCACCATGACCACCGTGTCGCCGCGGCAGAGCCGCACCCACTGCTGCACGGAGGCGTCGAAGGACGGGGAGGCGTTCCAGCCGACCCGGCCGTGGCCGGGGGCGGCGATGCCCTCCGACTCCAGTTCGGCGAGCAGGGCGGAGGCGGCGCCGCGGTGGATCTCCACGCCCTTGGGGAGTCCGGTGGAGCCGGAGGTGTAGATGACGTAGGCCAGACCGTCGGCGGCCACCGGCACGGGCCGGTACTCCGGGTCGGGGGTGCCGTCGGGGGCGGTCAGCTCGCCGATGGCCACGTGGGCCGTGCCCGGGGCGAGGACGGCCGTGTCCCCGTCCGGGGTGACGACCAGGTCGGCGCCGGAGTCCTCGACGAGGTAACGGCGGCGGTCGGCGGGGAGCTTCGGGTCCACCGGCAGGTAGGCGGCGCCCGCGGTGAGGGTGCCGATGAGGGCGGTGAACAGGGCCGAGCCGCGGGGCAGGGCGAGGGCGACCACGCTCTCGGGGCCGATGCCGCGGGCGGCCAGACGGCCCGCGAACCGCATGGCCTCGGCGCGCAGTTCGGCGAAGGTCAGCTCGCGGTCTGCGGCGACGACGGCGGTACGGGCGGCCGGGGCCTGCGCGAGCCGGTCCAGCAGGTCGGTGACGGCGGGGCGGGCGGCCGGGGCCGGGGCGCCGGCGGTGGCGCGGGTGCGCTCGGGGAGGACGGCGGTCATGGTGGTGGTCACTTCCCGGTGTAGACGGTGGTGGAGGGCTCGGAGGCGGGGGAGCAGTCGGCCAGCGCGACCGGCTCGCCCATGGCGACGAGGATCTTGCGGTCGCCCTTGAAGGACTCGCGGCCGTGCGCGCACAGCAGGTTGTCGACGAGCATCAGGTCGCCCACCTGCCAGGTCTCGCGGACCGTCACCCGGTCGTAGACCTCGTTGATGGCGTCGACCTCCTCGTCGGTGAGGCGGCTGCCGTCCCCGAGGTAGGTGTTGAAGGGCAGGCCGTCCTCGCCGTAGGTCTCGACCAGCACCTCGCGGACGTCGGGGTCGAGGGTGCGGCTGTTCCAGAAGGCGAAGTGGTTGAACCAGCTGCGCTCACCCGTCACCGGGTGCGTGATGATCGCCGAGCGGCGCTGGCGGGTCACCATCGAGTCGTCGTCGAGCCATTCGAAGCCGACCGTGTTCTGCGTGCAGTACGCCTCGGCGACCGCCTTGTCCTCGGTGGCGAAGGTCTTGTACCAGGGCAGGCCCGCCAGCTCGGAGTAGTTGCGCACGAGCAGCCAGCCGGCCTCCTCGAAGCGGGCGACCAGCTCCGGCGGCAGCAGCCGCAGCGCCTCGCGCATGTCGCCGACGGTGGTGGCGCCGTCCTCCTCGGGGGCGGTCACGCAGCCGAACAGCAGCACGCCCGGGAAGTCCAGGGTGTAGCTGTTCTCGTTGTGCAGGCGGATCGGCTGCACGGCCGGGAGGTCCGTGGAGGAGAACACGCCCTCGCCGAAGTCGGTGCGCGGGGTGGCCTTCTCCTTGTACCCGGCGCGCTGGGAGATGAGGGCGTCGCGGGCGGCGGCGAAGCTCGCGGCGTCCGTGACGGGCAGGCCGCGCAGCAGGACGGCGCCGGAGCGGTGCAACTCGGCCTGGATCTCCTCGCGGTGGGCGGTCAGCCAGGACACGGCCTCGGCCAGTCCGGCGCCGGCCGGCGTGTGCACGACGGCGGGCTTGCCGGCCTCGTGGACCGGGACCACCGGGTGGTCGGCGACGGAGGCGGCCGGGGCGGGGGCGTCTGCGTAGACGGTCATGGGAATCCTCGCGGTGGGTGCGGAAGTTCGGGTGTCCGGCGGTGTGCCGCCGCCGGTGGGGACGGGGGTGCGGGGGAGGGCGTCAGGCCGCGGCGGGGGCCGGGGTCCGGCCGCCGACCACCGTGGCCAGCACCTCGAAGAACTCGGGCAGCCGGTCCTGGAAGTAGAAGTGGCCGCCCGGCAGCGTGTGCGCGGCGAAGGGGTGGCCGGTGACCTCGGCCCAGCGGCCGAGGGAGGCCGCGGGGGCCACCGGGTCGGCGTCCCCGCCGATCACGGTCACCGGGCAGTCCACCCGGGCCTCGTCCCGCGGGCACCGGTACACGTCGTCGATGGCGAAGTCGGCGCGGATCGACGGGATCACGATCTCGCGGAGCTCGGGGTCGTCGAGGATGCCGTCGTCGGTACCGCCGCGCACCTTGATCGCCGCGACCAGCTCGTCGTCGTCCAGCAGCTCCGGGTGGACCACGGCCGGGTTGTCGAGGAACGGGGCCCGGCAGGCGGACGCCACCAGCGCCCGCGGGGTGCGCCCGGCCGCCTGGAGCAGCCGCACCACCTCGAAGGCGACCAGCGAGCCCATGCTGTGCCCCAGTACCACCAGGTCGTCGGCGGCGCCCTCGGGCAGGCAGGCCGCCACCGGGCCGGCCAGGTCGGCGACGTCGCGGGGCAGGTCCTCGGCGAAGCGCGCCCCGCGGCCCGGGTACTGGCCGATCAGCAGCCTGACGTCGGCGGGCAGGTGCTCGCGCCATCCGGCGTAGGCGTGGGCGTTGCCGCCGGCGTGCGGCAGGACCAGCAGGGTGGTGCGCTGCGGTCCCTCGCCGGGCAGGTCCCACACCACGTCGTCGGGGGCGGGGAGGGCGGCGTCGTGGTCGTTCATGAGGTACTCCGTTCCTGGTCGGTGGTGCGGCGGCGCAGGGTGGGCCGGGTCCGCCGGGGCGGGGCCGCACCGGCCGACAGCCGGGCTTCGAGGTGCTGGGCGAGGGCCGCCGGGGTGGGGTACTGGAACACGTCCCGCAGGGTGAGGGAGACGTCCAGCGCGGCACCGAGGCGGTGGGTGAGGCGTGCGGCGAGCAGGGAGTGCCCGCCGTGGTCGAAGAAGTCGTCGTCGATCGACAGCCGTCCGGTCACCGCCAGGACCTCGGTGAACAGGCCCAGCACGGTCTCCTCCAGGGGAGTGCGCGGGGAGCGTCCGCCGGCGGCGGTGACGGGGCGCGGGACCGGCAGCGCCCGCTTGTCGATCTTTCCGTTGGGGGTGAGCGGCAGCCGCTCCATCGGCACCACGAACGCCGGGACCATGTGGTCGGGCAGCCGCTCGCGCAGCCACAGCCGGACCTCCTGCGGCGCGGGGCCGGATTCCCCGGCCGCCACCACGTAGGCGGTGAGCTGGGGGGTGCCGTGCGGGTCGGTGTGGGTGGCCAGGGTGGCCTGGGTGAGGTGGGGGTGGGTGGTGAGGAGGGTTTCGATTTCGGTGGGTTCGATGCGGAAGCCGCGGATTTTGATCTGGGTGTCGGTGCGTCCGGTGTAGTGGAGGTTGCCGTGGGTGTCCCAGTGGGCTTGGTCTCCGGTGCGGTAGAGGCGGCTGCCGGGGGGTCCGTAGGGGTTGGGGATGAAGCGGGTGGCGGTGGTGGCGGGTTGGGCGAGGTAGCCGTGGGCGATCCCGTCGCCGGTCAGGTACAGCTCGCCGGTCACGCCCGGGGGGACGGGGCGCAGCCGCTCGTCCAGGACGTACGCCTGCTTGTTGGTGAGGGGGCGCCCGATGGAGACGGTGGCGCCCGTCGGGACGGTGGGGTCCACCGTGTGGGTGGTGGTGAAACCCATGGATTCGGCGGGGCCGTAGCCGTTGGTGACGGTGAGGTGCGGGTGGAGGGCGTGGAGGCGGCTGATGTGGGTGGGGGAGGCGGGCTCGCCGCCCGTGTAGACGATGCGGGTGGTGGCGAAGGTGTCCGGGTGTTCGTCGGTGAGGTAGTTGAACAGGCTGGAGGAGAGCTGGAGCATCGTCACCGCGTGCGCGCGGCTGAGGGCGGCGATGACGGCCGGTTCGGGGCGCTGTCCGGGTTGGAGGACGGTGGTGCCGCCGTGGAGGAGGGCGCCCCAGAATTCGAGACTGAAGGCGTCCCAGGAGACGGGGGAGCACTGGAGGAAGACCTCGCCGGGCCCGAAGGCGGCGTAGCTCTGGTGGGTGACGGTGGAGACCAGGTTGCGGTGGGTGGAGAGGATGCCCTTGGGGCGGCCGGTGGAGCCGGAGGTGAACATCACGCAGGCGGTGTCGTCCCCGGTCAGCACCACCCCGAGGTCGTGGGCGGGGTGTCCGCCGATCTCCTCGGCCTCGGTGTCCGTACGGACCTCGGTCCAGGGGCCGTCGAGCCCCCGGGCCGCCTGCGCGGAGTCCGTCACGAGCAGCCGTACGGCGGCGTCCTGTGCGGTGCCGCGGAGGCGTTCGTCGGGGAACTCGGGGTCGAGGAGGGCGTATCCGGCGCCGGTCTTGACCACGGCGAGGAGGGCCACCGCGAAGGGGATGCCGCGTTCCAGGAGGATGCCGGCCAGGTCACCGCGGCCGAGTCCGCGTGAACGCAGGTGCCGGGCAAGCCGGTTGGCGCGGGCGTTCAGCTCCCCGTACGTCACGGTCTCGGCGTCGAAGACGAGGGCGGGGGCCTGCGACCGCAGCCGGGCCTGCTCCTCGAACCGCGCCGTCAGCAGCGGCGGTTCGCCCTCCTCGGCCTGGGACGGGGCGGCACCGGGCCACTCCCCGAGGACCCGGGCGCGCTCCTCGGCGCCCAGCACCTCCAGGCCCGACAGCGGCACCTCGGGCGCGGCCACGGCGTGCTCCAGCACCCGTCGCAGCACCCTGGTCATCCGTTCCACGGTCTCCCGGTCGTACAGGTCGGAGCTGTAGAGCACCGCACCCGTCAGCCCGGTCTCCTCGTCGGCGCAGAGCAGGAACTCCAGGTCGAACTTGACCGCCCCGGTGGCCAGCGGCTCCGCCGGCCCGGCCGTGACCCCGGGGAACTCGGGCGCGGGGGCCGGTCCCGACTCCAGGGCCAGGCACACCTGGAACAGCGGGTGCCGGGCCAGCGAACGGGCCGGGTTCACGGCCTCCAGCACCAGGTCGAACGGGGCGTCCTGGTGGGCGAAGGCGTCCAGGTCGGCGGCCCGCACCCGGGCCAGCAGCTCCCGGAAGGCCGGGTCCCCGGAGGTGTCGGTGCGCAGCACCAGCGTGTTGACGAAGAAGCCCACCAGATCCGCGAGGGCCTCGTCGGCGCGGCCCGCCACGGGGGAGCCCAGCGGAAGGTCCGTGCCGGCGCCGAGCCGGGTCAGGGTGGCCGCCAGGGCCGCCTGGAGCACCATGAAGGGGGTGCAGTGCTCGGCCCGGGCCAGTTCCAGCACCCGCTTGTGGAGCTCGCGCCCGAAGTCCACCCGGACCGCGCCGCCCCGCCGCCCGGCCACCGGCGGCCGGGGCCGGTCGGTGACCAGCGGCAGCTCCTCGGGGAGGCCCGCCAGAGCGGTCCGCCAGTAGGCGAGCTGCTCGTCCAGCACCCCGCCCTCCAGGGCCGGGCGCTGCCACAGCGCGTAGTCGGTGTAGTCCAGCGGCAGCGGCTGCCAGTCGGGGGCCCGCCCCTCGGCGCGGGCGGCGTAGGCGGCGGACAGGTCGGCGAAGAGCGGACGCAGGGACTGCCCGTCGGTGGCGATGTGGTGCAGCAGGACGAGGAGGGTGTCGCGGCCGTCGCCCCCGCGGAGCAGGGTCACCCGCAGGGGGTGTTCGGCGGCCAGGTCGAAGGCGTGCCCGGCGGCCGTGCGCAGGGCCGTCTCCCGGTCCTCCTCCGTCACCTCCCGGACCTCGAAGAAGACGCCCGCGGCGGCCTCCTCGGCGGGGGCGACCACCTGGTAGGGCTGCCCGTCCGCGGTGGCGAACCGGGTGCGCAGCGGTTCGTGCCGCCGGACCAGGTCCCCGACGGCGGCGCGCAGGACCTCCGGGTCCGTCGCCCCGCTCAGCGGCACCGCCATCGGCACGTTGTACGCGGTGTCCGGGCCCTGGAGCCCCGCCACCAGCCACAGCCGCTGCTGGGCGGAGGACAGCGGGGGCCGCTCGGGCCGTACCGCCGCCCGGGCGGGGGCCGGGAGCGCCTTGCGGCCCGAGACCTCGGTGATCCGGCGGGCGAGGGCGGCCGGGGTGGGGTGCTGGAACACGTCCCGCAGGGTGAGGGGCACCCCGAGGGTGGCGCCGATCCGCCCCGTGAGCTTGGCGGCGAGCAGGGAGTGCCCGCCGTGGTCGAAGAAGGAGTCGTCCACCGACAGCGGGGCCGCCGAGCCCAGCACCTCCCCGACCAGGGTCCGTACCAGCTCCTCCAGCTCGGTGCGCGGAGCCCGGCCGCCGGACTCCAGGGGTGCCTCCACGGCCGGCAGCGCCCGCTTGTCGATCTTCCCGTTGGGGGTCAGCGGCAGCCGGTCCAGGACCGCGAAGCGCGCGGGCACCATGTGCTCCGGCAGCCGCTCCCGCAGCCAGGCCCGCAGGGAACCGGGCGTGACGGCGGCGCCCGGCACGGCCGTGACGTACGCGGTCAGCTCGTCCGTGGCGAGCAGGGTGGCCTGGGTGAGGGCGGGGTGGGTGGTGAGGAGGGTTTCGATTTCGGTGGGTTCGATGCGGAAGCCGCGGATTTTGATCTGGGTGTCGGTGCGTCCGGTGTAGTGGAGGTTGCCGTGGGTGTCCCAGTGGGCTTGGTCTCCGGTGCGGTAGAGGCGGCTGCCGGGGGGTCCGTAGGGGTTGGGGATGAAGCGGGTGGCGGTGGTGGCGGGTTGGGCGAGGTAGCCGTGCGCGATGCCGTCGCCGGTCAGGTACAGCTCGCCCGTGACACCGGGTGGCACCGGGCGCAGGCGGTGGTCGAGGACGTAGGCGAACTTGTTGGTGAGCGGCCGGCCGATGGACACCGCCCCCGCCGGGACCGCGTCCTGCGGCACCGTGTGGGTGGTGGTGAAGCCCATGGATTCGGCGGGGCCGTAGCCGTTGGTGACGGTGAGGTGCGGGTGGAGGGTCTGGAGGCGGGCGATGTGGGTGGGGGAGGCGGGCTCGCCTCCGGTGTAGACGATGCGGGTGGTCGTGAAGGTGTCGGGGTGTTCGTCGGTGAGGTAGTTGAAGAGGCTGGAGGAGAGCTGGAGCATCGTCACCCCGTGCCGGGGGGACAGCTCGGCCACCAGGCCCGGTTCGGGGCGTTGTCCGGGTTGGAGGACGGTGGTGCCGCCGTGGAGGAGGGCGCCCCAGAATTCGAGGCTGAAGGCGTCCCAGGAGACGGGGGAGCACTGGAGGAAGACCTCGCCGGGTCCGAAGGCGGCGTAGCTCTGGTGGGTGACGGTGGAGACGAGGTTGCGGTGGGTGGAGAGGATGCCCTTGGGGCGGCCGGTGGAGCCGGAGGTGAACATCACGCAGGCGGTGTCCTGCCCGGTCAGCGCCACCTCCAGGTCGCTTCCGTCGTGCCCGTCGATTTCGGCCGCCTCGGCGTCGGTACGGACCTCCGCCCAGGCCCCCCGCACGCCCCGGCCCGCGTGGGCGGTGTCGGTGACCAGGACCCTCAGTCCGGCGTCCTCGGCGGTGGTGCGGAGGCGTTCGTCGGGGAACTCGGGGTCGAGGAGGGCGTATCCGGCGCCGGTCTTGACCACGGCGAGAAGGGCCACCGCGAAGGGGATGCCGCGTTCCAGGAGGATGCCGGCCAGGTCACCGCGGCCGAGTCCGCGTGAACGCAGGTGCCGGGCCAGCCGGTTGGCGCGGGAGTTCAACTCCCCGTAGGTCAGAGTCCGGTCGTCGAAGACGAGGGCGGGGGCGTCCGGCCGCAGCCGAACCTGCTCCTCGAACCGGGCCGTCAGCACCGGCTCCGCCGTGTGCGGGACGGCCCGTCCGGCCCACTCCCCGAGCACCCGCCGCTCCTCCTCGGCCCCCAGCAGCGGGGCCTGCGACAGCGGCAACTCCGTCTCCGCCAGCAGCCGTTCCACGAAGACGGCGAACCGGTCCTGGTGGCCGGCCACCCCCTCGATGTCGCACACCTCCGGAGAGGCGTCGAAGTCCACCCGCAGCCCGCCCTCCGGACCCAGGTCGTACACGCCGACCGCCAGGTCCTCCACGGGCCCGTTGCCCAGGTTGTGCTGCGTGGTCGGCAGCCCGCAGAACCGCATCCCCGGGGTGAACGCCATGATGTTCACCAGCGGGGCCGCGATCCTCCGGTCGGACTCGCCCAGCCCCAGGTCACGGCAGACGTCCTCGTACCGGGTCCGCTGGTGCTTCAGCCCCTCGCGGGCCACGTCCCGTACCGTCAGCAGGAGTTCGGCCAGCGAGCCGTCGGCCCGCACCGGCACCCGCAGCGGCACCACGTTCGACAGCATCCCCGGGGTGCGGCGCGCCAGCTCGGTGCGGCGCCCCGTCACCGGCAGGCCCAGCACCGGTTCGTCCGTACCGCCCGCCCGGTGCACGTACGCCGCGACCAGCGCGATCACCAGCATCGTCCACGGGGTGCGGTGCTCCCGCGCCACCGCCTTCAGGCGCTCCGCCCGCTCCGGCCCCAGGACCACCGTGCGGCGCACGAACGGCAGCGCCCCCGGCCCGGTCCTCCCGGTGTGGCCCTCCGCGAGCCGCGGCACCGGCGGCAGCCCCGCCAGCCGATCCGCCCAGTACGCCCGGTCCGCGGCACCCTCCGCGGAGGAACGGTACTCCGCGTCCTCCGCCAGCAGCTCCGCGAGCGTCCCGAACGGGGAATCCCCCCACGGCTCCCCGGCCGACGCCCGCTCGTACAGCTCCACCAGCCGCTGGTCCAGCAGGGCCACGCCCATCCCGTCGATCACCAGGTGGTGGTAGGCGTGGAAGTAGAACCAGCGCTCCTCACCCGCCGCGGTGCGACCCGCAGCGATCAGCACGTGCCGGGACAGCCAGTCCTCCGCCAGGTCGAACGGGCGGGCCAGCTCCTCGTCCATCCAGGCCCGGGCCGCCGCGACCGGATCGGCCGCCCCGCCCAGGTCCACCCGCCGCAGCGCCCGGTCACCGGGCTCCGCCCACAGCCGCTGCCACGGCACGCCGTCCTCACCGGCGCCGACCCCGCGCACCCGCAGCACATCGGCCTCGGCCGCCAGCCGGTACCAGCAGCGGGCCAGCAGCTCCACGTCCAGCGGCCCGGTCAGCTCCCGGAACTCGCCGATGTTGTACCGGCAGCCCGAGGCGTCCAGGCCGTGGGCCATCCAGATGTCGCGCTGCGCCGCCGACAGCGGCAGCCGCACAGCGGCGGGCGCGTGCGCGGTGCCCTGTGCAGAAGCGTTGGGGGACATGCGGGTGCTCCTCGGTTTCGTCTCGGGGTGGGAAGTCCCGGCCCGGCCGGTGCGGCCGTCGGGTCGTTCTCGCCGTACGTCATCCAAGCCCGGCCCGCGGCGGCCGGGCGGCAGTTGCTCCGGCACTCCGGGAGCAGCTCAGTGCGCGGCGGCAGTTGCCCCGGCACGGTGGGCCCAGGCGGCGCGCACCGGGCCCAGCACCCGGAACCGCGAGGTGCCGTCCCGGTGTTCGGCCCGCACCGCCCCGCTGAGCAGCAGTTCGCGCAGCAGGCGGCCGCACTCCGGCACCGCCAGCCCGGTCAGGGCGGTCAGATCGGCCAGCTCACGGCCGCGGTCCGGTCCCGCCGGATCCCCGCCGGGTGCGGCGCACAGTGCGTCGAGCAGGGCCCGCGGGCCCTCGGGGAGCCGGCCCAGCCGCTCCAGCAGGGTCCCCCGCAGCCCGGCCCCGCCGCCCGCGCCGCCCAGGTGGTCCAGGAGGGCGGCCGGGTCCTCGGCCAGGGTGCGGCACAGCGCGGCCAGGTCGTACACCACCAGCCAGGAAGCGGCCGCGGCCAGCGCCCCCGGATGCCCGTCCAGGACCCGGCACACCCCCGCGGCCCGTTCCAGTTCGGCCGGACCCGCCGTGAACTCCGGCCGGGCGCGGCGCACATGGTCCAGGAAGACCCGCACCGCCGGGTTCTCACCCGGGTCCGCGCCCTCCTCCGGCACCTCCAGCGGCGACAGCAGGAAGATCCGCTCCCCGGGCACCCCCCAGGGCGCGTCCGAGGTCACCAGCAGCCGCAGCCCCGGGCAGGCCCGCAGCAGCCCGGTCAGCCGGTCCATGCGCGGCGCCGCGGCCGGCGCACCGTCCAGCACCAGCAGCGCCGGGCCCTCGCCGAGCAGCTCCGCGAGGGCCGCAGTGTCCCCGGCGGCCGAACCGTCCGGCCCCGGCCCGAACCCGAACAGGTCGGCCGCCACGGCGTCCAGACGCTCCGTCAGCTCACGTCCGTGGCAGCTCAGGTACTCGGCGGGGCTGCCGGGGAAGGCGTGCCACAGCACCGGCAGGCCCGTGCCGTGCAGCCGCTCCGCCACCGCCAGCGCCAGCCGCGTCTTCCCCGCCCCGGCCAGCCCGACCACGTTCACCAGCCGCTCCGTCGCCGCCGCCAGCTCGCCCGCCAGGACGGCCTCCTCACCGGCCCGGCCCGCCATGGCGTGCAGGGCGGTCGGGGGCGCCGGCGGCTCCGCCCAGCCCCCGTCGCTGCCGCGGCCCTGCTGGGCGGCCGCCTCCAGCGCCGCCCGGGCCCGTGGACCCAGCCGCAGGGCGTCCGCCATCAGCCGGACCGTGTCCGTACGCGGCCGTCTCGCCTTGCCCTGCTCCAGGTCGCGGATGGCCCGCACGCTGATGGTGGACAGATCGGCCAACTCCCTCTGCGTCAGCCCGATGCGCAGCCGGTGCGCCCGGATCAGCGAGCCGAGGGGGCTGGAGTCCTGCGCGGGGTGCGCGGTCGGGCGGACGGCGGAGGAGGGTACGGACTGCACGGCGATGGTGTTCACGATGGCGCTCCCGGCGAAGGTGGTGGGGAACGACGGGGCTGGGGTGGTGCAGCCCGGTTCCTGGCCCCATCGTCGGCAGCCCCCTTATCCCGGCGGCATCCCCCGGCGCGCACGCCGCGGGGCCCGGCCGCCATCCCCGGCTATCGCCGCTATCACGGGTCGCGCGCCGCCGGGGGTCCCGTGATAGCGCGGGGATAACGGCGGGGACGGTGCCGGGATTCCGGCCCTTCCTAACGTGGTGCCCACAAGGAAGGAAGCGGCCCGGAACAGCCGGGACGCACCGCCGAAAGGACACGGACATGAACCTCGCCCCCGCCCTCCGCGCCGCCCTCGTCACCGCCGCCATCGCCGGAGCCACCCTCTTCGGCACCCAGATCGCCCAGGCCGACGCCCCGACCCCCACCGGCGTCACCGCCCCGGCCCCGGCCGCCCCGCAGGCCACCCCGTCGCCGACCTCGACCACCGCCACGAACCCCTGGGACTGACCCCGCCACAACCGCCGCCCCCCACCCGCCGACGCGCCCCCCGGCCCACACCACCCCGTCCGCTGGCCCCCAACTCCGACTCGCGGCCCCCGGCCTCCGACTCGCGGCCCCCGGCCTCCGACTCGCGGCCCCCGGGCCCCCGGCCTCCGGCCTCCGACTCTCGGCCCCCGGCCTCCGGCCTCCGGCCCCGGCTCCGACTCTCGGCCTCCGGCTCCGGCTCCGACTCTCGGCCTCCGGCTCCGGCTCCGACTCTCGGCCTCCGGCTCCGGCTCCCGGCCCTCGGCCTCCGGCTC
>NZ_JBHVUQ010000170.1:0-16185 GCF_042884105.1 Streptomyces sp. NPDC058157 | reverse complement strand
GGCCGGTGCTCCGCCCGCCCGACGCCCGCAGGGCGAGCTGGCCGGCTCCCCCCGCCCGGGCCGGGTCCGCAGGGAGCCCGACGTCCGGTCAGGACGAGGCGGGCGCTCCGCCGGGCCCCGGTTCCGGGGGCAGGGCCGCGCGGAGGCGGGTCAGCAGGGCCCGGGCCGCCGGGCCGGACGGGCCGTCGGCGCGCCAGGCCAGCGCCACCCGGCCGCTCAGCTCCGGCTCCGTGATCCGCAGCACCCGCACCCCCGGCCCCGCCTGCGCCTGCGCCCCGTCCGGGATCACCGCCACCCCCAACCCCCGCGCCGCCATCCGGGCCAGTACCGCCGGCGCGGCCGCCTCGAAGTCCACCCGGGGCGTGAACCCCGCCGCCGCGCAGGCCCGCTCCAGCACCCCGCGCATCCCCGTCCCGCGCGGCAGGCCGATCAGCCGCCGCCCGCGCAGCGCCGCCAGCGCAACGGCCCCGTCCACCGCCTCCCCCAGGAGCGGGTCACCGGCCCGTACCGCCGCCACCAGCGGCTCGTCGAGCAGCAGCCGCGCAGTGATCCCCCGCGGCGGCTCCCCGGCCAGCCCGACCACCGCCAGGTCGAGGCGCCCGTCCCGCAGCGCGGCCAGCATCCGCTCCGAGGTGTCCTCGGCCAGCGACATCTCCACCCGCGGGTGTGCGTCGTGGAAGTCGCCCAGCAGCGCCACCAGGTCGAACGAGTCCATCGCCGCCCCGGCCGCCCCCGGTATCAGCCCCAGTGCCACCCGGCCCCGCAGCAGCCCGGAGAACTCGTCCGCCGTCCGCCGGATCCCCTCCACCGCCGCCAGCGCCGCCCGTGCGTGGACCAGGACCGCCTCGCCCGCCTCCGTCGGCGTCACCCGCCGCCCCGACCGGTCCAACAGCCGCTGCCCCAGCTCCCGCTCCAGCTGCCCGACCTGCGCGCTCACCCCCGGCTGCGACACGTGCAGGCGCCCCGCGGCCCGCGTGAAGCCGCCCTCCTCCACGACCGCGACGAAGTACCTCAGCTGAGCCAGTTCCATGACCGGTGATGCTAGATCGCGGGCCCGCCGCCTCCCGGGCCTGCGCCGTACGGGGGACGGGGGGCTCCCCGGCACCGCCTACCCTTGTTCCATGACCAGCAGCGGCGACCGGAGCACGGCAGTGGTGGACCCCAAGGGAACTTACGAGGTACGCACCTACGGGTGCCAGATGAACGTGCACGACTCCGAGCGACTCTCCGGTCTGCTGGAGGACGCCGGCTACGTCCGGGCCCCCGAGGGCTCCGACGGGGACGCCGACGTGGTCGTCTTCAACACCTGCGCGGTGCGCGAGAACGCCGACAACAAGCTCTACGGCAACCTCGGCCGGCTCGCCCCGATGAAGACCAAGCGCCCCGGCATGCAGATCGCCGTCGGCGGCTGCCTCGCCCAGAAGGACCGCGACACCATCGTCAAGAAGGCCCCCTGGGTCGACGTGGTCTTCGGCACGCACAACATCGGCAAGCTGCCCGTCCTCCTGGAGCGCGCCCGCGTCCGGGAGGAGGCCCAGATCGAGATCGCCGAGTCGCTGGAGGCCTTCCCCTCCACCCTGCCGACCCGCCGCGAGTCCGCCTACGCCGCCTGGGTCTCGATCTCCGTCGGCTGCAACAACACCTGCACCTTCTGCATCGTCCCGGCGCTGCGCGGCAAGGAGGAGGACCGCCGTCCCGGCGACATCCTCGCCGAGGTGGAGGCCCTGGTCGCCGAGGGCGTCTCGGAGATCACCCTGCTCGGGCAGAACGTCAACGCCTACGGCAGCGACCTCGGCGACCGCGAGGCCTTCAGCAAGCTGCTGCGCGCCTGCGGCGAGATCGAGGGCCTGGAGCGGGTCCGCTTCACCTCCCCGCACCCCAAGGACTTCACCGACGACGTCATCGCCGCCATGGCCGAGACCCCGAACGTGATGCCGCAGCTGCACATGCCGCTCCAGTCCGGCTCGGACCCGATCCTGCGGGCGATGCGCCGGTCCTACCGGCAGGAGCGTTTCCTCGGGATCATCGAGAAGGTCCGCGCCGCCATCCCGCACGCCGCGATCTCCACCGACATCATCGTGGGCTTCCCGGGTGAGACGGAGGAGGACTTCCAGCAGACGATGCACGTGGTCCGCGAGGCCCGCTTCGCCGGCGCCTTCACCTTCCAGTACTCCAAGCGCCCCGGCACCCCGGCCGCCGAGATGGAGGGGCAGATCCCCAAGGAGGTCGTCCAGGACCGCTACATGCGCCTGGTCGCCCTCCAGGAGGAGATCTCCTGGGAGGAGAACAAGAAGCAGGTCGGCCGCACCCTGGAGGTCATGGTCGCCGAGGGCGAGGGCCGCAAGGACGGCGCCACCGCCCGCCTGTCCGGCCGCGCCCCCGACAACCGCCTGGTCCACTTCACCAAGCCGGACGAGGAGGTCCGCCCCGGCGACGTGGTGACCGTGGAGATCACCTACGCGGCCCCGCACCACCTGCTGGCCGAGGGCCCGACCACCGCCGTGCGCCGCACGCGGGCGGGCGACGCCTGGGAGAAGCGCAACGCCGCCCCGGCCCAGCCCCAGGGCGTCATGCTCGGCATCCCGACCCTCGGCGTCCCGGCCCCGCTGCCGGTGGCCACCTCGGGCTGCGCGATCGACTGACCGGCGCCCCGTCCGGATCCTTCCCGGATCCTTCCCGGGCCCCGCTGGGGATCCGTCCGGGAACCTTCCGGCACCGGTGCGGCGGCCCTCGGGGCGCCGCACCGGGACGTCTGGCCCGATCGGCACGACACCGCCTAGGCTGCGGATCATGCTCGTAGCCGCAGCCGTCTGCCCCGCCCCGCCGCTCCTCGTGCCGGAGGTCGCCGCGGGCGCCGCCGCCGAACTCGACGGGGCCCGTACCGCCTGCTCCGACGCCCTCGCCGTACTGGCCGCCTCCCGGCCCGACGTGCTGGTCGTGGTCGGCTCCTGCGACGACGCCGACCACCAGGGGCCCTACCCGCAGGGCTCCCGAGGGAGCTTCCACGGCTTCGGCGTCGACGCGGAGGTCCGCCTCGGCGAGGGCGAGGAGGGGCCGCGCCTGCTGCCCGCCCCCCTGGCCGTGGGCGCCTGGCTGCTGGGCCGCGCCCGCTGGGGCGCCGCCCCCGTCGAGGGACTCGCCGTCGCGGACTCCCTGGAGGCCGCGCGCTGCCTGGAGACCGGCCGGGAGCTGGCCGCCGCCGACGAACGGGTCGCGCTGCTGGTCATGGGCGACGGCAGCGCCTGCCGCACGCTGAAGGCCCCGGGCTACCTCGACGAGCGCGCCGCCGCCTTCGACACCGCCGCCGGCCGGGCCCTGGGCTCCGCCGACACCGACGCGCTGGCCGCGCTGGACCCCGTACTCGCTGCCGAGCTCCAGGCCGCCGGGCGGGCGCCCTGGCAGGTGCTCGCGGGCGCCGCCGAGGGCGCGGGGCTGGGCGGGCGGCTGCTGTACGAGGACGCCCCGTACGGGGTCGGCTACTTCGTGGCCGCCTGGTCCTGACCGGAGGCGCCCCGTACGGCGAAGGGGCGCGGGACCCTCGGTCCCACGCCCCTTGATCCTGCCGGCGCCCCTCGGGGCGCCCCGCCTCAGGAAGCCGCCGGCGGCGTCGGCCCGCCGGGGGCGTCCTTGTGCGCGACCTTGCCCAGGGCGTCCTTCGCCTTGTCCGTACCGGTCGTGATCCGGTCGCTGTACTTGCCATGGGTCTTGGAGTCCACGACCTTGGCGACCTTGTCCAGGCCCTCGCCGATCCTGCCCTCGTGCTTCTGCGCGAGGTCGCCGACCTTGTCCTTGGCCGGAGCGAGCTTGGCCTTCAGATTGTCGAGCAGGCCCATGGGTCACCTTCCTGGGGTCCCCCCGGACGGAGCCCGGGGGAGCGGTGGCTATGTACGGGCGCCCTCGCCGGCCTCGCTGTCCGCGGCCACCTCGGCCGACTGCTGCTTGGGGATCTCCACGGCGGCCTCCGCCGCGGGAGCCCCGGCCGCAGCCGCCTCGTCCTCGCCGGCACCGTCGGCCGGCTCGGCCGCCGCGGCCGGCGTCTCCGCCGCGGTGGCCTCGGCCGTGACCTCCTCGGTCACCGCCTCTTCCTTACGACGAAAAATCCGGTCAAAAACGCCCATGTCTACTCCCATAACGTTACTCGTGCGGGTGAAGTTCCGCTGTGGCCGGACCGGCCTCCACCAGATGTGCGCCAGGCGCGCGCCGGGCCGGAACCTCTTCAGGGCAACGACCCCGGACACCCCCCGTCACCTCACCCGATCGGGTACATGACGGTGTCTTGACCGGGGGCTGCGAAACTGTTCCGGTGAGGAATGCAGCCCCCGCCCCGCGGGTCATCGCCGTCGTCGGTCCCACCGCGGCCGGAAAGTCCGACCTGGGCGTCGCCCTGGCCCGCCACTTCGACGGAGAGGTCGTCAACGCCGACTCCATGCAGCTCTACCGGGGGATGGACATCGGCACCGCCAAGCTGACGATGGACGAGCGCGGCGGCGTCCCCCACCACCTCCTCGACATCTGGGACGTCACCGAGACCGCCAGCGTCGCCGAGTACCAGCGCCTCGCCCGCGCCGAGATCGACAAGCTCCTCGCCCAGGGCCGCACGCCGGTCCTCGTCGGCGGATCCGGGCTCTACGTCCGCGGCGCCCTCGACGCCATGGAGTTCCCCGGCACCGACCCCGAGGTCCGCGCCCGGCTGGAGGAGGAGGCCACCCTGCGCGGCCCCGGCGCCCTGCACGCCCGCCTGGCCGCCCTCGACCCGGCCGCGGCCGCGGCGATCCTGCCCGGCAACACCCGCCGCATCGTCCGGGCCCTCGAGGTGATCGAGATCACGGGCAAGCCCTTCACCGCCAACCTGCCCGGCCACGAGTCCGTCTACGACACCGTCCAGATCGGCGTCGACGTGGCCCGCCCCGAGCTCGACGAGCGCATCGCGACGCGCGTCGACCGCATGTGGGAGGCCGGACTGGTCGAGGAGGTCCGGGACCTGGAGGCGCGGGGCCTGCGCGACGGCATCACCGCCTCCCGCGCCCTGGGCTACCAGCAGGTACTGGCCGCCCTCGCCGGCGAGTGCACGGAGGACGAGGCCAGGGCCGAGACCGTGCGGGCCACCAAGCGCTTCGCCCGCCGCCAGGACTCCTGGTTCCGCCGCGACCCCCGGGTCCACTGGCTCAGCGGAGCCGCCGCCGATCGCGGGGAACTCCCCGGACTCGCGCAGTCGTTGGTCGAACGAGCGGTCACAGCCTGATCACGTGATGGCATCGGGACGCCCCGTGCGCCCGTCGCAGGCCCCCGACCGTGCCATCATCAAACTTCTGAACAGTGGCGTGCGGAGTCCGAAGTGGGGAGGGCGCGTGGCTATGGAGGCCGG
Source organism: Streptomyces sp. NPDC058157 (assembly GCF_042884105.1). Lineage (NCBI taxonomy): Bacteria > Bacillati > Actinomycetota > Actinomycetes > Kitasatosporales > Streptomycetaceae > Streptomyces > Streptomyces sp. NPDC058157. The sequence goes on along the minus strand of NZ_JBHVUQ010000170.1, from coordinate 10,820 downwards.
CCCTCGGCGAGACACCGGGCGGGACGACACCGAGCGGGAGACGGACGTAACCCTGTCCGCCCTCCCCGCGGTGCCCGGCGAGCCCGCGGGCACCGGCGCGCCGGGAGCCCCCGGCGGCCCGGACGGCCCCGACGGACTCGGCCTGCCCGCCGACCCCGCCCGCCTGACCACCGACGGCCCCGAAGCGCCCGAGCCCGGCAGCGAGACTGCCGACGCCCCCGCAGTCGAGGTCGAGCTGCGGCCCCAGCGCCGGCTGCGGATCTGGCAGATCGCCCCCATCGTGATGCTGGCCGCCGCCGGCTCCCTGATGTTCGCCTTCCCCCTCGCCTTCGAGTTCGGCGACGGCGGAGCGGTCGTGGCCATGCTCGGCTTCCTCATCAGCTCCTGCGCGGGCGGCTGGGGCATGATGGCCGCCCGCCGCGTCGGCTACTCCTGGCCCGGGCTCCCGCCCCGGGGCAGCGGCCGCCGCCCCGACTGGCGGATCGCCGGGCTGTACGCACTGGTCGCGCTGGCCGTCGTCGCCCTCGCCGTCTACCGGGTGGCTCGCCTGCGCTGACCAGCGCCGACACCGCGCTGACGGCCCTCTGACCGCATGCCGGGCCCACCGGCCGGGGCCGCGCCCCGCTCGGTACCATGGGATCGTGACGCACACCACCCTCCCCTTCCTCAAGGGCCACGGGACCGAGAACGACTTCGTGATCGTCCCCGACCCGGACAACGCCGTCGACCTGCCGCCCACCGCCGTCGCCGCCCTGTGCGACCGCCGGGCCGGCATCGGGGCGGACGGTGTGCTGCATGTCGTGCGCTCCGCCGTCCACCCCGAGGCCGCGCACCTGGCCGACCAGGCCGAGTGGTTCATGGACTACCGCAACAGCGACGGCTCCGTCGCCGAGATGTGCGGCAACGGCGTGCGCGTCTTCGCCCGCTACCTCCACCACGCCGGCCACGTCGAGCCCGGCGACTTCGCGATCGCCACCCGCGGCGGGGTCAAGCAGGCCCACCTCGCGAAGACCGGCGACGTCACCGTCTCCATGGGCAGCGCCCGGCTCCCCGAGGGCGAGGTCACCGTCTCCGTCGGCGAGCGCTCCTGGCCCGCGCGCAACGTGAACATGGGGAACCCGCACGCCGTCGCGTTCGTTGAAAGCCTCGACCACGCCGGCGACCTGTACAGCCCCCCGCCCTTCAGCCCGGCCTCCGCCTACCCCACCGGGGTCAATGTCGAGTTCGTCGTCGACCGCGGCCCGCGGCACGTCGCCATGCGCGTCCACGAGCGCGGCTCCGGCGAGACCCGCTCCTGCGGGACAGGCGCCTGCGCCGTCGCCGTGGCCGCCATCCGGCGCGACGGAGCCGACCCCGCCGTCACGGGAGAGCCCGTCTCGTACACGGTCGACCTGCCCGGCGGTACCCTCGTCATCACCGAACACCCCGACGGTCGCATCGACATGACCGGACCGGCCGTCATCGTGGCCTCCGGCGAGTTCGAAGCGGACTGGCTCACGGAAACTGCCTTCGCCTGAAGATTCCCTCTCTTGGGTGATCCGTTTCACGCTGAGCGAGAGGCGGACTGCGCCACGTGGTGGGGTCGGTAACATCAGGCACCGGCCCTGAGGGCTCACCCCATGCCCACCACCGCCGGTCGAAGCCGCCGGAGGTGCCCATGAGTGCAGAGGCCACGAACCCCGAAGCACATGCTGAAGTGCGCCCTGAGCTGCGCAGACGTGGCCGGACCCGGCTCGATCTGCGCCGCCTGGGCCGAGCCGCCCTGCTCGGGCCCGCGTCCCGGGACCGCCTCCCGGACGCCATCGGACACGTAGCAGAAGCGCACCGAGCCCACCACCCGGACGCGGACCTGTCCATCCTGCGCCGTGCGTACCTCCTGGCGGAGTCCTCGCACCGCGGCCAGATGCGCAAGAGCGGTGAGCCGTACATCACACACCCGCTCGCCGTCACGCTCATCCTGGCCGAACTCGGCGCCGAGACCACCACCCTGACGGCCTCCCTGCTGCACGACACCGTCGAGGACACCGAGGTGACCCTCGATCAGGTCCGCACCGAGTTCGGCGACGAGGTCGCCTTCATCGTCGACGGGGTCACCAAGGTCGAGAAGATCGACTACGGCGCCGCCGCCGAACCCGAGACCTTCCGCAAGATGCTCGTCGCCACCGGCAACGACGTCCGCGTCATGTCCATCAAACTCGCCGACCGGCTGCACAACATGCGCACCCTCGGCGTGATGCGCCCCGAGAAACAGGCCCGCATCGCCAAGGTCACCCGCGACGTCCTGATCCCGCTCGCCGAACGCCTCGGCGTCCAGGCCCTCAAGACCGAACTGGAAGACCTCGTCTTCGCGATCCTGCACCCCGAGGAGTACGAGCGCACCCGCGCGCTCATCGCCGCCCACTGCGGCGCGGACGACCCCCTCCTCGCCATCGCAGAGTCCGTACGCACCGTCCTGCGCGAGGCCGGCATCACCGCCGAGGTGCTCGTCCGCCCCCGGCACTTCGTCTCCGTCCACCGCATCTCCCGCACCCGCGGCGAACTCCGCGGCCCGGACTTCGGCCGCATCCTCGTCCTCGTCGGAGAGAACGCCGACTGCTACGCCGTCCTCGGCGAACTCCACACCTGCTTCACCCCGGTCGTCTCGGAGTTCAAGGACTTCATCGCCGTCCCCAAGTTCAACCTCTACCAGTCGCTGCACACCGCCGTCGCCGTCCCCGAGGGGTACGTCGCCGAGGTCATCGTCCGCACCCGGCAGATGCACCGCGTCGCCGAGGCGGGCGTGGTCGCCCTCGGCAACCCGTACGCGACCGGCGAGGGCTCCGACTGCGAAGGGGTCGACCCGACCCGGCCCGGCTGGCTCTCCCGGCTCCTCGACTGGCAGCAGTCCGCACCCGACCCCGACACCTTCTGGACGGGCCTGCGCGCCGAACTCGCCCAGGACCGCGAGATCACCGTCTACCGCGCCGACGGCGGCACCCTGGCCCTGCCCGCCGGGGCCGGCTGTATCGACGCCGCCTACGCCCAGTACGGCGAGGCGGCCCACGGCTGTATCGGCGCCCGCGTCAACGGGCGCCTCACCTCCCTCTCCGCCCCGCTCTCCGACGGGGACACCGTCCAGCTGCTGCTCGCCCAGGACGCCTCCTCCGGGCCCGCCGCCGACTGGCTGGAGCACGCCAAGACCCCGGCCGCCCGCATCGCCATCAGCAGCTGGCTCCAGGCCCACCCCGAGGGCGCCGTACCCGCCGCCGCGGCCCCCCGCGCCCCCCTCTCGGTGCCCGGGCTGCGCGGGGGCGGGGGCAACGCCGTCGCCGACCTCCCCGACGCGCACGTCCGCCTCGCCGGCTGCTGCACCCCCGTCCCGCCGGACGCGGTCGCCGGATTCGTCGTCCGGGGCGGCGCCGTCACCGTCCACCGGGTGCACTGCCCGGCCGTCGCCCAGATGCGGTCGCTCGGCCGCACCTCCGTCGCCGTGCACTGGCGGGCCACCGCCGACTGCCGGGTCACCCTGCTCGCCGAATCGTTCGGCCGCCCGCACCTGCTGGCCGACCTGACCGAGGCCATCGCCCGCCAGGGGGTCGAGGTCGTCTCCGCCACCGTCGAGCCGCCCGTCGAGCAGCGGGTCCGGCACAGCTACACCCTGCAGCTGCCCGACGCCTCCGTGCTGCCCGGGCTGATGCGGGCCATGCGGGACGTGCCCGGCGTGTACGACGTCGGCCGGGCCTGACGGGAACACGGGGGGCGAAGGGGGAGGCCGGGGACGGGGGGCCGTCGGGGGAGTCTCGTTCGGGTGGATCCGTCGCGCGCCGCGCGCCGGGCCGCGGCGGGCGCTGGTAAGCGGTGGTGGATGCAGCTCTCCTCCCCGCGCCTGCGCGCCGCCCTGCTCGCCGCGGCCTCCCTCAGCCTCGTCGCCGCCGTGCTGCCGCCGCCCAAGCCCCTCGGCATCGGCGACCGCCTCTTCCCCGAGCTCGGCAACCCCGGGTACGACGTCCTCTCGTACGACCTCTCCCTCACGTACAAGGACAACCGCACCCCCCTCGACGCGGTGACCGCCATCGAAGCCCGTGCCCTGGCCCCGCTGGAGCGGATCAACCTGGACTTCACCCACGGGACGGTGGCCTCCGCCGAGGTCAACGGCGAACCCGCGCGGTTCGAGAGCGCGGGGGAGGACCTCGTACTGACTCCCGCGCACCCCGTCGCCGCGAACACCCCGCTGCGGATCACCGTCCGCCACACCAGCGACCCGCGCGGCTCCTCCGACGGCGGCTGGGTCACCACCGAGGACGGCCTGGCCATGGCCAACCAGGCCGACGCGGCGCACCGGGTCTTCCCCTGCAACGACCACCCCGCCGACAAGGCCTACTTCACCTTCCACGTCACCGCCCCCGAGGGCTACACCGTCGTGGCGAACGGCCTGCCCGGCGCACTCCCCGCCACCCGCGCGGCCGGGGCGACCGAGTGGACCTACCGGACCCTGCACCCGATGGCCACCGAGCTCGCCCAGGTCTCCATCGGCCGCTCCGCCGTCCTCCAACGCACCGGACCGCACGGGCTGCCGCTGCGCGACGTGGTGCCCGCCGCCGACCGGGAGCGGCTGGAGCCCTGGCTGCGCAAGACCGCCGGGCACATCGAGTGGATGGAGCAGCGGGTCGGCCGCTACCCCTTCGAGAACTACGGGGTGCTGATCGCCCGCGCCCGCACCGGCTTCGAGCTGGAGACCCAGACCCTCTCGCTCTTCGAGAACGGCCTCTTCGCGGGGGAGGCCCAGGGCTACCCCGAGTGGTACGTCGAGTCCGTCATGGTCCACGAGCTCGCCCACCAGTGGTTCGGCGACAGCGTCACCCCGCGCACCTGGTCCGACCTCTGGCTCAACGAGGGACACGCCACCTGGTACGAGGCCCTCTACGCGGACGGGCTCGGCAAGTACTCCCTGGACCGGCGGATGCGCGAGGCCTACCAGCGCTCCGACCAGTGGCGGGCCGCCGGCGGCCCCCCGGCGGCCCCCAAGGCGGCGGCGCCCGGGCAGAAGATCGGCCTGTTCCGCCCCGTGGTCTACGACGGGGCAGCCCTGATCCTCTACGCCCTGCGCGAGGAGATCGGCACCGCCGCCTTCGACCGGGTGGAGCGGCGGTGGGTGGCGGAGCACAAGGACGGCACCGCCGGCACCGACGACTTCGTACGCCTCGCCTCGCAGGAGGCCGGGCGCGACCTCACGGCCTTCCTGAAGCCCTGGCTCTACGGGACGAAGACCCCGCCGATGCCCGGCCACCCGGACTGGAGCTCCCCGGCGGCCAAGGCGGCCCCCAAGGCGGCCCCTAAGGCGGCGGCGCCCGCCCACGCTCCGGAAGGGGCCGGAAAAACGGTATGACGGGCCAGGAACGGGCATGTCACCATCGACGAGGCCGGCAACGGAGCGGACCGGGGAATCACCGGACCGGGTCCCGCGTTGGACGTGACAGAGTCAGTCACGCACGGCGGTACCTTTGGCCCTAGCCGGCGCGCACGCAACCGAATCGACGTAAGGATCCAATGACCTCCTCTTCATCCCCTTCCCAGGACCCGCGGGACGCGCAGGACGTGCGGGACCCGCAGCGCTTCACCGAGAGCCTTCGGGCCGATGCCCTGATGGAAGAGGACGTCGCCTGGAGCCACGAGATCGACGGAGACCGGGACGGCGACCAGTTCGACCGCTCCGAGCGCGCGGCCCTGCGCCGCGTGGCCGGTCTCTCCACCGAGCTCGAGGACGTCACCGAGGTCGAGTACCGACAGCTCCGCCTGGAGCGCGTCGTCCTCGTCGGTGTCTGGACCTCCGGCACGGTGGGCGACGCCGAGAACTCCCTCGCGGAGCTCGCGGCCCTGGCCGAGACGGCGGGCGCCCTCGTACTCGACGGTGTCATCCAGCGCCGCGACAAGCCCGACCCGGCCACCTTCATCGGTTCCGGAAAGGCCCGCGAGCTGCGCGACATCGTGCTGGAGAGCGGCGCCGACACCGTCGTCTGCGACGGCGAGCTCAGCCCCGGCCAGCTCATCGCCCTCGAGGACGTCGTCAAGGTCAAGGTCGTCGACCGGACCGCCCTCATCCTGGACATCTTCGCCCAGCACGCCAAGTCCCGAGAGGGCAAGGCGCAGGTCGCCCTCGCGCAGATGCAGTACATGCTGCCGCGGCTGCGCGGCTGGGGTCAGTCGCTCTCCCGGCAGATGGGTGGCGGCGGCGGTGGCGGCATGGCCACCCGAGGCCCCGGTGAGACCAAGATCGAGACGGACCGGCGCCGCATCCGCGAGAAGATGGCGAAGATGCGCCGGGAGATCGCCGAGATGAAGACCGGCCGCGACATCAAGCGGCAGGAACGGCGCCGCAACAAGGTGCCCTCGGTCGCCATCGCCGGCTACACCAACGCCGGCAAGTCCTCCCTGCTCAACCGCCTCACCGGCGCGGGCGTCCTGGTGGAGAACGCGCTGTTCGCCACCCTCGACCCGACCGTGCGCCGCGCCGAGACCCCGTCCGGCCGGGTGTACACCCTGGCCGACACCGTGGGCTTCGTCCGGCACCTGCCGCACCACCTCGTCGAGGCGTTCCGCTCCACGATGGAGGAGGTCGGCGACTCCGACCTCATCCTGCACATCGTGGACGGCTCGCACCCGGCACCGGAGGAGCAGCTGGCGGCGGTCCGCGAGGTCATCCGCGAGGTCGGCGCCGTCAACGTGCCGGAGATCGTGGTGATCAACAAGGCCGACGCCGCGGACCCGCTGGTCCTGCAGCGCCTGCTGCGCATCGAGCGGCACTCCATCGCCGTCTCGGCCCGTACGGGCCAGGGCATCGAGGAACTCCTCGCGCTCATCGACAGCGAGCTGCCCCGGCCGGCCGTCGAGGTGGAGGCGCTCGTGCCGTACACCCGCGGCGGACTGGTCGCCCGGGCGCACGCCGAGGGCGAGGTGATCTCCGAGGAGCACACCCCGGAGGGCACCGTCCTCAAGGCGCGGGTCCACCAGGAACTCGCGGCGGAACTGGCGCCGTACATCCCCGCCAAGCGGTAACGCCGGCAGACAGGACCGAGGGCCCTCCGCATGTGCGGAGGGCCCTCGGCCGTTTTCCGCGCCCACCGGCGCGGGTGCGCGTTCAGCGCTTGAACTTGGCACTCACGGCGTCGTAGATCCCCTTGGCCTCCGGCCCCAGCTTCGGGCCGGCCAGCCAGCCCGCCTTCGCCGGGCCGATCGAGGTGTTCGAGACCAGCGCGGGCTTGCCGTCGGCACCCGTGGCGATCCAGCCGCCGCCGGAGGAGCCGCCCGTCATCGTGCAGCCGATGCGGTACATCACCGGGTCCTGCTGGTGCAGCGCCAGACGGCCCGGCTTGTCCGTGCACTGGTAGGCCTTCTGGCCGTCGAAGGGACCCGCGGCCGGGTAGCCCGTCGCCGTCATCCCCGTGATCTTCGGGACCGCCGGGGCGCTGAACTCCACCGGCAGCGCCGTGCCGACCGTCTCCTCCAGCGACTTGCCGCTGCCGCCCTTCTCCGGCGTCACGTGCAGCACCGCGAAGTCGTACGGCGCGCCCGCACCGCCCGTCGGACCGCCGTTCGCGATCCACTGGTCGGAGGTCTGCGCCCAGTCGCTCCACCACACGCCGTACGGGGCCACCTGCTCGCGCGGCGCGCCCTTGAGCTCCGCCGCCGGCCGGCCCGCGTTGTTGTACGAGGGGACGAAGGCGATGTTGCGGTACCAGCCGCCGGCCTTGCCCGCGTGCACGCAGTGGCCGGCCGTCCAGACCAGGTTGGACTTGCCGGGGTGGGCGGGGTCCTTCACCACGGTCGCCGAGCAGACCATCGAGCCCTCGGGACCGTCGAAGAAGACCTTGCCGGACGCCGGAACGCTGGAGTGGTACGGCGCGGCCGCCGCCTTCGCCGTCACCGGCGCCGGGGTCGGGTCCGTGACGCCCTGGTCCTTGCCGGCGTCGGGGTCGACGGACGGGCGCTGCGGCTGCTCCGCGTCACGCATCCGGTCCGGGTCCCAGAGGCCGTCGATGATCGGGTTGACGTAGTCGCCCGCCTCGCGGAGCCAGTCGTCCTTGTTCCAGTTCTTCCACGCGCCCCCCTTCCACTTCTCCATGTCGAAGCCGTGCTGCTTGAGCTTGTCCTTGAGCTCTTGCGGGATCTTGATCGGGCCGTCCGCGGCGCCGCCGGACGGGAGGGGCGCTGCCACGGTCGGCTTGGCGTCGCCGCCGGCCTCCCCGTCGCCGGGTCCGCAGGCCGCGGCGGTCAGCGCGAGCGCGGCCGCGCAGAGGGCCGCGGTGACCGGTCGGTTCGGTCGCATGTCGTAAATCCCCCAGGTGCTTCGAGGTGTTGGGACGGGGTCGTCCAGGGTGCTCCGGTTCGCATTCGCAGCACCCCACTATGCCGCCGCCGTTGAAGACGGCGGGCCCCGGGTCTGCGGTTCCGGCGCGCACCGATGCTCTCGGCCCTGCTGCTCAACCGGGGTTCGGGGGCCGCCCGGCCGAAAACTGAAGGCCCTTCATGACCCCTGGACCGCAAGGATCTTCGCCCGAACCCGTGATCCGCCGCCGTCGCCGTCGTTGGTACGTACGGGGGACGGTGCAGCAGCGTTCGTGTTCGAGGCGCAATCCGGAAGAGGAACCGTGCGGGAGGTCCGACAGTCGTGTCCCTGACCGAGCAGGCCGCAGCCGCGGCACAGATCCCGCCCCAGGGCGGCCGGGGGCCGGCCACGGCCGAGGGCATCCTGCGCCGGCAGGCGCTGCGGGAGTCCGCGGCCCGGACGTACGCGCGCTCGCTGCCCATCGTCCCGGTACGGGCGCGCGGTCTGACCATCGAGGGCGCCGACGGGCGGCGCTACCTCGACTGCCTCTCCGGCGCGGGCACCCTCGCCCTCGGGCACAACCACCCCGTGGTCCTCGAGGCCATCCGCCGGGTCCTCGACTCGGGGGCCCCGCTGCATGTGCTCGACCTCGCCACCCCGGTCAAGGACGCCTTCACCACCGAGCTGTTCGCGAACCTGCCGGCCGGGCTGGCCGCCGACGCCCGCGTCCAGTTCTGCGGGCCGGCCGGGACGGACGCGGTCGAGGCCGCGCTGAAACTCGTCCGCACCGCCACCGGACGCTCCGGCCTGCTCGCCTTCACCGGGGCCTACCACGGCATGACGGCCGGGGCCCTGGGCGCTTCCGGCGGCGCCCCCGACGTCCGGGTGACCCGGCTGCCGTACCCGCAGGACCACCGCTGCCCGTTCGGGGTCGGCGGCGCGGAGGGCGCCCGCCTGTCGGCGGCGTGGACCGAGAGCCTGCTCGACGACCCCAAGGGAGGGGTGCCCGCCCCGGCGGGCATGCTCGTCGAACCCGTCCAGGGCGAGGGCGGGGTCCACCCGGCCCCGGACGACTGGCTGCGCCGGATGCGGGAGATCACCCAGGCCCGGGGCATCCCGCTGATCGCGGACGAGGTGCAGACCGGGGTGGGCCGCACCGGGGCCTTCTGGGGCGTCGACCACGCCGGGGTGGTGCCCGACGTGATGGTGCTCTCCAAGGCCATCGGCGGCAGCCTGCCGCTGGCCGTGATCGTCTACCGCTCCGAGCTGGACGCCTGGGAGCCCGGAGCCCATGCCGGAACGTTCCGCGGCAACCAGCTCGCCATGGCCGCCGGCACCGCCACCCTCGCCTACGTCCGCCGCAACGGCCTCGCCGAACGCGCGGCCGAACTGGGCGGCCGGATGCTCACCGCCCTGCGCGGCCTGGCGGCCGACCAGCCCTGCGTGGGCGACGTACGCGGCAGGGGCCTGATGCTCGGCGTCGAGATCGTCGACCCCGACACGGGAGCCGCCGCCCCCGCCCTGGCCGCCGCCATCCGCCAGGAGTGCCTGGAACGCGGCCTGATCGTCGAACTCGGCGGCCGTCACGGCGCCGTGGTCCGCCTGCTGCCCCCGCTCACCCTCACCGACGAGCAGGCCACAGCCGTCCTGGACCGCCTCGCCGACGCCGTCCCCGCCGCCGCCCACTGACCAAGGACCCCACCCATGCCCGACCCCGGAACCCACCCGGCCCCCACACCTCCCCCGAACCACCCCGCACCCCCACCAACCACCACCCAGCCACCCCCGCCCTGGCCCACCCCACCCTCCACCCCCGCCCCACCCCGTCCCGCCCCCACACCCGCCCCCGAACCAGCAAACGAGGCCCCCACCCCGGCAGCCGCGCCGAGGCCCGCCCCGGAGCCCGAACCCCCCACCACCACGGCAGCCCCGCGGGACCTCCGCCACCTCCCCGCCCCGGCAGCCGCGCCGAGGCCCGCCCCCGAGCCCGACCCCCCCACCACCCCGGCAGCCCCGCGGGATCTCCGCCACCTCCCCGCCCCGGCAGCCCCGCCGAGCACAGCCCCTGGGACCGAACCCCCCACCACCCCGGCAGCCCCCGGGGACCCCCGGCAGCTCCCCGCCCCCGCCCCAACCTCACCGCTTCCCGGAGCCGGAGCCCCGGCGGCCTCGGGGACCACCCCGCAGCCCCCCAGGCCGGACTCCGCGCCCGCGCCGGCGCTCCCCTGGACGGGAACCCCGCCCGGAGCCGGAGCCGGAGCCGGAGCCGGAGCCGGGTCCCGGGCCGACGCCGGAGCCGAAACCGGGCAGACGCCCCCCGCCGGGCCCTTCACCGCCCCCGGAGCGTCCGGGAGCGGCGCCGGAGCCGCCCCGGCGCCCCGGGCGGCGGCCGCGGCCGGGACGGTGCCGCGGCAGAAGGCAGGCACCCCCGGGCCCCGGGTGGGCGGGGCCGGACCTGCCGGGCGCGTACCGGCGGTGCTGCCCGATCTTCTTGACCTCCCCGACCCTGCCACCGACT
>NZ_JBHVUQ010000169.1:0-16291 GCF_042884105.1 Streptomyces sp. NPDC058157 | reverse complement strand
CGGCGGGCCCTTCCCGTGCGTGCGTGCGTGCGTGCGTCAGAGGGTGCCGAGCTTGATCATCGACAGCAGGGCGACCAGCTGGATCGCGGACGCGCCCAGCGCCTTCTGCCAGGGCAGGTCGTGCGACTTGCTGACCATCGACGTGAACAGCGCGCCGGCCGCCAGCCAGGTCACCCACCCCAGGACCTGGACGACCATGTTGTCGCCGCTGAGGAACACCGCCACCAGCAGGCGCGGCGCGTCCGTGATGGACATGACCAGCATCGACAGGCCCACGGTCGGCTGCCACGCCCCGTCGCCGCCGAGCTGGCGCGCCAGGGTGTGGGTGACGGCGCCCAGGATGAGACCGCAGATGACGAAGGCCACGCCCGTGCTCAGGACGATCGGGATCACCTGGGTGAGGGTCGCCTTGATCGCGTCCTCGCGGGCCTTGTCGAAGCCGAAGACCGCGAGCATGCCGTAGATGAAGGTGACCGTCAGCGCCGGGCCCCAGACGGGGTAGTCGCGCATCTGCAGGAACGTCGGCCCGGGCCGCAGCACGATGCCGCGCAGCAGGTCCTTCCAGTGCAGCCGCGGCCCGGACGGGCCGGGGGCCGCGGCGCCCGCGTGGTAGGCCGTGGCCTGGCCGTACGGGTCCTCGCCGACGGAGAAGGCCTGGGTGTGGCCCGGATTGTCCGCGTAAGCGGGCTCGTGCGGGGCGGCGTGGTGCTGCTGCTGCTGCTGCTGCTGGTGGTGGCCGCCGTGGGCGGCGCCGCCGTACGGGTCGAAGTACTCGGGCTCCCCGTGGCCGCCGGCGCTCCCGCCCGGCTGCGGCCAGTGCTGCTGCGGCGGCGGACCGCCGGCGGGCGGGTACGGCTGATGGCCGTACGGCGCCTGCGGCTGCCCCTGGGGCGCCTGCTGCTGACCGTACGGCTGCTGCTGCCGCGGTGCGTGCGGGGGTTGTTGCGGGGGGCGGTTGTCGTCCCGGCCCCGTCCGATCCTGAATCCAGCCACGTGATCGAAAGTACCTGCTCGCGCGGGCGGCCGGGGCCGGGGTGGTGGAAACGGGGCCTTTGCGGCTGAGCTGTGACATCCCCTAGGGGGCGTGCGGGTGGGCGGTTTACGGGGTCGTGTGGCGTTTTGCCGGTGTTCGTTACATTCCCTACCGAATGCGTATGGGTGGGGCTCGTAGCTTCGAAGTGTCCTCGACAGCCGAGAGCCGAGAGCCGAGTTTCCGAGCAAGGAAAGAGCCCCGTCATGCGTCGCACCACCGTCCGCACGTCCACCACCCTCCGTACCGCCGCCGTCCTGACCGGCGCCGCCGCCGTGCTGGCGCTGCCCGTGGGGTCCGCCTTCGCCGACTCGCCCGAGGGACCGGAGCCGCAGGTGCTACCGGGGGTGGAGCGGCCGGCGGTGGACCCGAAGCCGGAGGGTGAGAGCAAGCCCGAGGGTGAGACCAAGCCGGCGGTGGACCCGAAGCCGGAGGTGGACCCGACGGTGGGGCCGAAGCCGAGCACCCCGCCCACCACGCCGCCCGGGCCCTCGGCGGGCAAGCGGGTGTACGTCACCACGGTGAAGCTGGCCGACGGGTCGGTGGCGAAGGTCTACAAGGTCGGCGAGGGCCACTTCGAGGCGGACCTCTTCGCCGGGGGCACCAAGCTGGACACCCTGGTCAGCAAGGGTGGCAAGCCGGCGTACGGGCAGAACAACGGCCTGCACGTCGTCCTGCAGCCGAACGGCACGGTGACCTCGTGGGTCGAGGGCGGCAAGCCGAAGCCGAAGCCGAAGCCCAAGCCGAAGGAGGAGGGCCGCAAGGGCGCACCGGTGCGGATCACCATGCCGGACGGGCGGATCGCGAAGCTGGTCGACCGGGGGCCCAAGGACAAGCGGGTCGAGATCTCGATGCCGAACGGGAACGTGCTCGGCACCATCGACCTGAAGGACCCGAGCGTCGTGAACGACGGCTGGACGTACAAGCTCGTCCGGGACGGTGACCGGGTGAAGTTCGTCGTCATCGACGGCAAGGGCGGCGGGGACAGCTGGGTGTACGACTTCGCCACCGGGAAGCTGATCGAACGGTACGAGGCGGAGAAGCGCGGGCGGATCGTCCCCAAGGGCGGGGTGAAGGCCGGTGCGGAGGGGGCGCCCACGCCGAAGGCGGACACGCCGGTGCTGCTGGCCGCGGGCGGGGGGATGGCCGCGATCGGCGCGGCGGGGCTGGGCTTCGCGGTCCTCCGGGACCGTCCGCGCGGCTGAGCCGGGGTCTTGTTCCTGGGGGCTCCGCCCCCAGGCCCCCGCGCCTCGAACGCCGGCGGGGCTGGATGGATCCAGCCCGCGCAGGGGGCGCCTCCCAGCGGTAGCTGGGGGAGTTTGAGCGCACCGGGCGCGGTAGCGCACGGAACGGGTCCGGGCGGAGCCCGGGGAACGGAGGAATGGCGGGGCGGGGACACTCGCCCCGCGCAGCGGCCCCGCCGTACGGGTGAGGGGGAAACGGTTCGGCGCAGGGCGGCGGTGACTCCGGCCGGGTTCGTCGGGAAGGTGGCTTCCGCACGTTTGGTTGACCTTCCGAGAGGACCCCCATGCGACTCCGCCGCGCCTCCATCGCCGCCCTCGGCGCCTTCACCCTCCTGCTGGCCGTCCCGCAGTCCGCCTCCGCCGCCGTCGGCGAGTTCCAGTACACCTACATCGGCCTGGACGGCAAGCCGCACATCCGCATCCTGCTCGACCCCGAGAGCCGGGAGTGCATCACCCTGCCCGAGGTCGCCGACCCCAACGCCAGCGAGCCCGCGCACTCCCCGCGCAACCGGACCACCTCGACGGCGACGGTGTTCACCGGCCCGGAGTGCGACGGCGACTACTTCACGCTGCGCCCCCTCGTGGGCCGCGGCTCCGACCGCCTCAAGCTCCGCTCCGTCGTGTTCAGCTGAGCCCGGGCCCGGGCGTGGCCCGGATCAGGTGCGGGCCTGGAGCGCCTTCGTCAGGAGGCCGCCCGCCACGATCAGGGCCACGCCCAGCCACCACACCCCGCCGTCGAACACCAGCACCGCGATCCCGACCGGCACCAGCAGCCCCGCCAGCGGGAGCAGCAGCGAGGCCGCGCCCGGTCCGGGCTCGCCCCGCGCGCGGGCCCGGACGACGCCCGGGTACCAGGCGGTGAACCGCAGGGCGGCGACGATCGCCAGGATCTGGACGATCCACCCCGTCCAGAGGTTGTCGGGGTCGCGCAGCACCAGGTCCCCGAAGCCGCCCGCCAGCGCCGCCACCAGGAAGGCCAGCCCCCACACCCCCGTGATCACGTAGTTGGTGCGCAGGAAGACGGGCGTGTGCCACAGCGCGGGGTCGGTCTGCTCGCGGGCGTACTGGAGGGTGAACGGTGTCCGCACCGCCATCGAGCCGAAGGCGATCACCGTCAGGGCCAGGTTCGAGACCTCGCCCGCGTACGTCTCCAGCCAGCGCAGCGTCCCGTCGCCCGCCAGGGCGCCGATGACGGCCAGCGCGGCGAAGAACACCACGTCGGCCACTTCCAGCAGCTTCCACGAGCTGCCCCGGTGCACCACCCGGCCTGCCACGACCAGGGCGACGATGACCGCCAGGGCGATGCCGACGGCGATCTCGAACCGTCCCGGGCCCACCAGCAGCGAGAAGACGATCCACGGCGCCATCCCGACGACCGGGTTCTCCAGGAACCCGGAGAGCCGGCCCGTGGCCGCTCCGTAGGCTTCCGTGCGCACCCTTCCAGCCTGCGCGCCGTCCGCCCGGCGGGCCATTCGTGTCCGCGGGCCACGCGCGGGGACGCCCCGTGTGGCCCGCGCCGCGTCAGGAGACCGGTACCGCCCGCAGGGCCGCGGCCGCCTCGATGAAGGAGGCCATCACCCGGGTGTCCTTGTCCCGCTCGGGGTGCCACTGCACGCCCACCACCCACCGGTCCCGCTCGGGGAGCTCGACGGCCTCGACCGTGCCGTCCTCGGCGTAGGCCGAGACGACCAGTCCCCGGCCGACCCGGTCCACGGCCTGGTGGTGGTAGGTCGGGACGTCCGCGACCTCCGGGACCAGCTCCGCGTACCGGGTGCCCGGCACGGGGGTGACGGGGTGCCAGGAGGTGACGCCCGGGGTGTGGACGTGGCCGTCGATGTGCTGGATGAGGGTGCCGCCGAGGGCCACGTTCAGGGCCTGCATGCCCCGGCAGATGCCCAGCAGCGGGAGCCCGCCGTCCAGGGCCGCCCCGATCAGGGCGAGTTCCCACTCGTCGCGGACCGTCGCGGGGGCGCCCGTCCGGGGGTCGCGCGCGGCCCCGTAGCGGACCGGGTCCACGTCCGGGCCGCCGGAGACGATGAGGCCGTCCAGTCGTCCCAGCACCTCCGCCGCCCGGTCCGTGTCGTCCGGCGGCAGCAGGACGGCCGCGCCGCCCGCCGCCTGTACGAGCTCGTAGTAGCCGGTCGGGACGAGGGAGGTGGGAAGGTCCCACGCCCCGTAGCGGGTGGATTCCTCCACATAGGTCGTGATGCCGATGAGCGGCCTGGGCACGGTGTTACCTCCAGGGTGGTGCCGGACAGCGGAGCTGGTGCGGGATCAGGATTTCAGTCGCGGGTCAACTCCGCCTCGGCTTCCGCAAGCGCGGCGAACTCTTCCTCGGGCGCGGAGGCCACCAGCCGGTGGCGGCTGTAGAAGGCGAAGTAGGCGAGGGCGACGGCGTACACGGCGAGCGCGATGAGCGCGGCGTCGATGTCCACCAGGAAGGTGGCGACCAGCGCCGAAAGGGCGAGGACGAAGGCGACGGACGAGGTCAGGACCCCTCCGGGCGTGCGGTACGGCCGCTCCAGGCCGGGTTCGCGGCGGCGCAGCACGATGTGGGAGAGGGCCATCAGGGCGTAGGAGATGGTCGCCCCGAACACCGCGACGTTCAGCATCCGCGCCCCGTTGCCGGTGGCCGCCGCGAGGGCGAAACCGATCGCGCCGGGGATCACCAGTCCGAGGTACGGGGCCTTGCGCTTGGAGGTGAGGGAGAGGAAGCGCGGCAGGTATCCGGCGCGGGAGAGGGCGAACAGCTGGCGGGAGCCGGCGTAGATGAGGGAGAAGAAGGAGGCGACGAGGCCGGCGAGGCCCGCGTAGTTGACGAAGCGGCTCAGGGCGGTCGGGCCGCCGTCCCCCTCCAGGGCCACCACGAGGGGGTTCCCGGCCGACTTCACGGCGTCGGCGCCCTGGGCGCCGGTGGCGGCGAGGAAGGTGACCAGGGCGAGGAGGGCGAGGATGCCCATGGAGATGGCCAGGGCCCTGGGCATGGAGCGGACCGGGTCCTTGGCCTCCTCGGCCGCGAGCGGCACGCCCTCGACACCGAGGAAGAACCACATGCCGAAGGGGAACGCGGCCCAGATGCCGAGGACGCCGAAGGGCAGCCAGGAGCCGGCGCCGAACGCGGAGTGGTCCACCGGGATGTTGTCGAGTGAGCCCGCGTCGAAGTCCGTGAGGGCGCCGACCGCGAAGATCAGCAGGGCGGCGACGGCGACGGCGGTGACGATCAGGCTGAAGCGCAGGGCCTCGCCCACACCCCACAGGTGGACGCCGATGAAGATCACGAAGCAGCCGAGGTAGACCGGCCAGCTGGAGGTCAGGCCGAACAGGCCCAGGGATTCGACGTAGTCGCCGATGAAGATGACGATCGCCGCCGGGGCGAGGACGTACTCGATGAGGATGGCGGTGCCGGTGAGGAAGCCGCCCCAGGGGCCCAGCGCGCGACGGGCGAAGCCGTAGCCGCCGCCCGCCGTCGGCAGGATGGTGGACAGTTCGGCGAGGGAGAAGACCAGGCAGGCGTACATGGCCCCCATGAGCACCGTGGCCACGGCCAGCCCGCCGAAACCGCCCTTGGACAGGCCCACGTTCCAGCCGGAGTAGTCCCCGGAGACGACGTAGGCGACGCCGAGCCCGGTCAGCAGCAGCCAGCCGGCGCTGCCGCGGCGCAGGGTCCGGCGCTGGAGGTACTCGGCGTCGGCGTCCCCGACGGGGGGTGATGCGGGCGCGGTGGAAAGGTCTTCGGCCATGTGCGCTCCTGCCCAGGGTGAAAGGTTTCGCTGCGTACCTTTGCGTCAAGGGTGTGGAGCGCGCAAGACCCCTGCGTTAAACAGCGGTTACGAAAACCTCTCCCGTCGCATCCCGTCACATCCCTTCGCACCCGCCGCGCCCCCGCTCAGGCCAGGAAGCCGCGCAGCAGGGCCGCCGTGCCGCAGCAGTGCTCGCGCATCACCGCCCGGGCCGCCTCCGCGTCGCGCTCCAGCACCGCCTCCACCAGGGCGCTGTGCTGCTGCTGGGAGTGCTCCAGGTTGCGCACCAGCAGCGGGATGCAGTCCAGCAGGTCGTTGACCCGGGCCCGGACGGCGGCGTATTGGGCCGTCAGGCTGGCCGAGCCGGCCAGTTCGCACAGGGTCAGGTGGAAGAGGGTGTCCTGGCGGCGGTATTCGGCCAGCGGGGCGTCGTGGGTGGCGGCCAGCGCGCCCAGCAGCCGCTCGGCCCCCTCCTCGGAGAGCCCCTGCGAGGCGCACAGCCCGGCCGCGCCGGTCTCCAGCACCTCGCGGAAGCGCAGCACGTCCTCGATGTCCACCCCCGCCACGCGCCGCCGCAGCTCCTCCTCGGCCCCGCCGGCCGGGGTGTCGGGGCGGGCCAGCACGAACGTGCCCCCGTACCGCCCGCGCCGGGCCTCGACCAGGCCCTGGTCCTGGAGCACCTTGAGCACCTCGCGCAGGGTGACCCGGCTGATCCCCATCCGCTCCGCCAACTCCCGTTCCGGAGGCAGCCGTTCCCCGCCCGGCACCAGACCCAGCCGGACCACCTGGAGGATCTGTTCGAGAGCCTCCTCGAAACCGTTGCCCGCCCGGACCTGCCGCAGCACGGGATTGAGCCGCGCGATCGCGCCCCCGTCGCCCGCCGTGTCGGTCATCTCGGCTCCTCCCCTTCCCAAGCAATGGTTCTGTTCAATACCTTAGGCCTCCTCGGCTCACCGAAGGAGAGATCCCCGTGGTAGACCGCAAGCCGCCGCTCGCGCCCGAGGAGCTCCGCTCCCTCGTCGCCAGCGGTGAGATCGACACCGTCGTCCTCGCCTTCCCCGACATGCAGGGGCGACTTCAGGGCAAGCGGTTCGCCGCACAGTTCTTCCTGGACGAGGTACTCGACCACGGCACGGAGGGCTGCAACTACCTCCTCGCCGTCGACACCGACATGAACACCGTCGACGGCTACGAGATGTCCTCCTGGGACCGGGGCTACGGCGACTTCGCCATGCACCCCGACCTCGCCACCCTCCGCCGCATCCCCTGGAACCCCGGCAGCGCCTTCGTCCTCGCGGACCTCGCCTGGCACGACGGCACGCCCGTCGTCGCCGCGCCCCGCCAGATCCTGCGCCGCCAGCTGGAGCGCCTCGCCGAACAGGGCTACACCGCCATGGTCGGCACCGAGCTGGAGTTCATGGTCTTCCAGGACACCTACGAACAGGCCTGGAACGCCGACTACCGCGCCCTGACCCCGGCCAACCAGTACAACATCGACTACTCCGTCCTCGGCACCGGCCGCATCGAACCCCTGCTGCGCCGCATCCGCAACGAGATGCAGACCGCCGGCCTCACCGTCGAGTCCGCCAAGGGCGAGTGCAACCTCGGCCAGCACGAGATCGCCTTCCGCTACGACGAGGCGCTCACCACCTGCGACCAGCACTCCGTCTACAAGACCGGCGCCAAGGAGATCGCCTCCCAGGAAGGCGTCTCGCTCACCTTCATGGCCAAGTTCGACGAGCGCGAGGGCAACTCCTGTCACATCCACCTCTCGCTCACCGACACCGACGGACGCAACGCCATGGCCGGCGACGGACCCGGGGGCATGTCACCGCTGATGCGGCACTTCCTGGCCGGCCAGCTGGCCGCGCTGCGCGACTTCTCCCTTCTCTACGCCCCCAACATCAACTCGTACAAGCGTTTCCGGCCGGGATCCTTCGCCCCGACCGCCGTCGCCTGGGGCGTCGACAACCGCACCTGCGCCCTGCGCGTGGTCGGCCACGGCCGCTCCATGCGCTTCGAGAACCGCCTCCCCGGCGGCGACGTCAACCCCTACCTCGCCGTCGCGGGACTGGTCGCCGCCGGCCTCTACGGCGTCGAGAACCGCCTCGAACTCCCCGAGGCCTGCGCCGGCAACGCCTACACCGCCGACTTCGCCCACGTCCCCACCACCCTGCGCGAGGCCGCGGAGCTCTGGGAGAACAGCGAGATCGCCAAGGCCGCCTTCGGCCCCGAAGTCGTCGCCCACTACCGCAACATGGCCCGCGTCGAACTCGACGCCTACGACTCCGCGGTCACCGACTGGGAACGCCGCCGCTCCTTCGAACGCCTCTGACCCGCCCCCGGTCCGCACCGCACCCACCCCAGAAAGGCACCACGTGTCCGAAGCGCTGGACCCCTCCCACCTGAGGGTGCTCAACCCGGCCACCGAGGAACTCGTCGCCACCGTCCCGGCCGCCACACGGGACGACGTCGACAGAGCCGTCGCCCGCGCCACCGCCGCCCAGCGCGGCTGGGCCGCGGCCGCCCCCGCCGACCGGGCCCGGATCCTGCGCCGCTTCGCCGCGGTCGTCGACGGACACCTGGAGGAACTGGCCCGCCTGGAGGTCCGCGAGGCCGGCCACACCCTCGGCAACGCCCGCTGGGAAGCCGGCAACGTCCGCGACCTCCTCGACTACGCCGCCGGGGGAGTGGAACGCCTCTCCGGACGCCAGATCCCCGTCGCGGGAGGCATCGACGTCACCTTCCTCGAACCCCTCGGCGTCATCGGCGTGATCGCCCCCTGGAACTTCCCCCTGCCGATCGCCGCCTGGGGCCTGGCACCCGCCCTCGCCGCCGGCAACGCCGTCATCCTCAAGCCCGCCGAGACCACCCCCCTCACCGCCCTGCGCCTCGCCGAACTCGCCCTCGAAGCCGGGATCCCCGAACACCTCTTCCAGGTGCTCCCCGGCCACGGAGCGGTCGCCGGCGACGCCCTCGTCGAACACCCCGGCGTCGCGAAGATCGTCTTCACCGGCTCCACCCGCACCGGCAAGCAGATCATGGCCAAGTGCGCCGACCGGGTGAAGCGGGTCACCCTCGAACTCGGCGGCAAGAGCCCCAACATCGTCTTCGCCGACGCCGACCTCGAAGCGGCGGCCGCCGCCGCCCCCATGGCCTACCTCGACAACACCGGCCAGGACTGCTGCGCCCGCACCCGGATCCTCGTCCAGCGCTCCGTCCACGACCGCTTCCTCGACCTCGTCACCCCCGCCCTCACCTCCGTGGTCGTGGGCGACCCGCTCGACGAGAAGACCCAGATGGGCCCGCTCATCTCCGCCGCCCAGCTGGAACGAGTCCGCGGCTACGTCACCGACGACCTCAAGGCCGTCCGCGGCACCGCCCCCGAGGGCCCCGGCTTCTGGTACCCGCCGACCCTGGTCACGGACGTCGACCCCACCGCGCCCGTGGCCGCCGAGGAGGTCTTCGGACCGGTCGCCGTCCTGATCCCCTTCGAGGACGAGGAGGACGCCGTACGCCTCGCCAACGCCACCGAGTACGGCCTCTCCGGCTCCCTCTGGACCCGCGACGTCGGCCGCGCCCTGCGCGTCTCCCGCGCCGTCCGGGCCGGAAACCTCTCCGTCAACTCCCACAGCAGCGTCCGCTACTGGACCCCCTTCGGCGGATACAAGCAGTCCGGACTCGGCCGCGAGCTCGGACCCGACGCCCTCACCGCATTCACCGAGACCAAGAACGTCTTCATCAGCACGGAGGCCTGAACCCCATGACCGACCGCACCGAAGAGATCGTCTGCCGCCGCCTGGTCGGCCGCACCGCCGTCATCACCGGAGCCGGCAGCGGCATCGGCCTCGCCACCGCCCGCCGCCTGGCCTCCGAGGGCGCCAACGTCGTGTGCGCCGACATCGACCCCATCGCCGGCAAGGCCGCCGCCGAAGAGGTCGGCGGCACCTTCGTCCAGGTCGACGTCACCGACAAGGAACAGGTCGACGCCCTGTTCAAGACGGCCTTCGACACCTACGGCTCCGTCGACATCGCCTTCAACAACGCCGGCATCTCGCCCCCGGACGACGACTCCATCCTCACCACCGAGCTCGACGCCTGGCGCCGCGTCCAGGACGTCAACCTCACCTCCGTCTACCTCTGCTGCAAGGCCGCCCTGCCCTACATGCAGCGCCAGGGCCGCGGCTCCATCATCAACACCGCCTCCTTCGTGGCCATCATGGGCGCCGCCACCTCCCAGATCTCCTACACCGCCTCCAAGGGCGGCGTGCTGGCCATGTCCCGCGAACTCGGCGTCCAGTTCGCCCGCGAGGGCATCCGCGTCAACGCCCTGTGCCCGGGACCCGTCAACACCCCGCTGCTCCAGGAGCTGTTCGCCAAGGACCCCGAGCGGGCCGCCCGCCGCCTCGTGCACATCCCGCTCGGCCGCTTCGCCGAACCCACCGAGATCGCCGCCGCCGTCGCCTTCCTCGCCAGCGACGACTCCTCCTTCGTCAACGCCACCGACTTCCTGGTCGACGGCGGCATCTCCGGCGCGTACGTCACCCCCCTGTAAACACCCAACGTTCACCTGGGCACCACCCCCACGACAGCCGGGCGTCGCACGACGCCCGGCTGTCGTGCTCTACCGTCCCCGACGATCTTGTACGAGAACCAGGAGCGAACACCCCCGTGACCCGACCCAGCACCCGCCGCCGGCTCCAGGCGGCCGGCGCCGCCGCCGCGATGGCCGCCGCGACCCTCACCGCCGCCGCCCCCGCCCAGGCCGCACACCACGCCTGCACCACCCCGAAGCTCGCCGCCGGCTGGTACGGGGACAACCAGGCCCGCCTCCAGCAGCTCATCGACCGCTACGGCAGCTGCAACCCCTACCGGCCCGGCCGTGACAAGCCCGTCGCCGTCTTCGACTGGGACAACACCGTCGTCAAGAACGACGTGGGCGACGCCACCATGTTCTGGCTCCTGCGCAACGGCAAGATCCGCCGGCCCGCCGACTGGAAGACCACCAGCCGCTACCTCACCCCCGCCGCCGCCCAGGCCCTCGCCACCGCCTGCGACCCCCTCGCCCGCCCCGGCAGCCCCCTGCCCACCGGCACCCCCGAAGGCGCGGCCTGCGCCGACGAGATCAACGCCGTCTACGGCACCGCCGCCACCGCCTTCACCGGCTGGGACCGCCGCACCATCGAACCCGCCTACGCCTGGCTGTCCCAGCTCCTCCAGGGCTGGACCCCCGGCCAGGTCCGCGGCTTCGCCGCCGCCGCCCGCACCGAGAACCTCGCCGCCCCCATCGGCACCAAGCAGCAGGTCGGCACCACCACCGCCACCGGCTGGGTCCGCTACTACGACCAGCAGCGCGACCTCGTCAAGAACCTCCAGCGCGCCGGCTTCGACGTCTGGATCAGCTCCGCCTCCCCCCAGCCCGTCGTCGAGGTCTGGGCCCAGGGCGTCGGCGTCGGCGCCGACCACGTCATCGGCATCCGGGGCACCACCCGCGACGGGAAGCTGACCAGCCACCTCCAGGGCTGCGGCTCCGTCCCCGACGGAGCCGACACGATGATCACCTACGTGGACGGCAAGCGCTGCTGGATCAACAAGGAGGTCTTCGGCGTCCGGGGCGCGGCCGCCGAGAAGGTCCAGCCGGCCGCCCGCCGCCAGGTCTTCGCCGCCGGGGACTCCGACACCGACGTCACCTTCCTGCGCGACGCCACCGGCCTGCGCCTGGTGCTCAACCGCAACAAGAACGAACTCATGTGCCGCGCCTACGACAACAGCGACGGCAAGTGGATCGTGAACCCGATGTTCATCGAGCCGAAGAAGCAGAAGACCGCCCCCTACCCCTGCTCCACCACCGGCTACACCGACCACGACGGCACCCCGGCCCCCGTCCGCCGGGCCGACACCAGCGTCATACCGGACCAGACGGACACCGTCTTCTGACGGCCTAGAGGAAGGTCCGTCCCTCGCCCCGGTAGGTCGGGACGGACGCCGTGACCCGGTCGCCCTGCACCAGGTGCAGGGTGTCGAACCGCTCGCACAGCTCCCCGGCCTTCGCGTGCCGGAACCAGACCCGGTCGCCGATCAGCAGGTCGTCGGCCGGGCTCCCCAGCAGCGGGGTCTGCACCTCGCCCGCCCCCTCCTGCGGGTCGTAGCGCAGCCCCGAGGGCAGGTACGGCACCGGCAGCCGGTCGGCCCCCGCCGCACCCGACGCCGGATAGCCGCCGCCCAGCACGGTCACCACCCCCACCCCCGGCCGGCGCACGACCGGCTGCGCGAACAGCGCCGCCGGACGCCCCCGGAACGAGGTGTAGTTGTCGAACAGCCGCGGCACGTACAGCCCCGAACCGGCCGCGATCTCCGTCACCGCCTCCTCGGCGGCCGTCTCCGCCACGCTCCCCGTACCGCCGCCGTTGACGAACTCCAGGTCCGGCACCACCGACCGCACGGCCCGCACCACCTCGGCCCGCCGCGCCGCCAGCTCCCTGCGGGCCGCGCCCTGCATCAGCCGGATCGCCCGCGAGCGCACCGGCCGCCCGGCCACCGCGTCCCCGACCCCGGCCACGTGCCCCTCGTACGCCATCAGCCCCACCACCCGGAATCCCGGCCGGGAGGCCACCGCCCGCGCCAGTTCCGCCAGTTGCCCCGGCTCCCGCAGCGGCGAGCGCCGTGCCCCGACCCGGACCCGGCCGCCCAGCAGCCGCAGCGAGGTGTCCAGTTCCAGGCAGACCCGGATCTCCTCGGCCCCGCCGGCCCGCGCACCCTCGATCAGGTCCAGCTGCGCGGGATCGTCGACCATCACGGTGACGGCGGCCGCGAGCTTCGGGTCCCCGGCCAGCTCCGCGAACGCGGCCCGGTCCGCGGACGGATAGGCGAGCAGCACGTCCTCGAACCCGGACCGCGCCAGCCACAGCGACTCGGCCAGCGTGTACGACATGACCCCCGCGAACCCCGGCCGGGCCAGCACCCGTTCGAGCAGCGCCCGGCACCGCACCGACTTGCTGGCCACCCGGACCGGTTTCCCGCCCGCCCGGCGCACCAGATCGGCGGCGTTCGCGTCGAAGGCGTCCAGGTCCACGATGGCCAGGGGCGCGTCGAGACGCGCGGTCGCCCGGTCGTACCGGGCCCGGTCCGAAGTCATGGGCCGCAGCTTGCCAGACCGCCGTACCCACGGGTAGGGGTCGCACCGCCCCGGCCCCGGCCCGGCCGGGGCGGCGGCCCCGTAGAGTACGGGCAGGCAGCCGTACGGAACGGGGGGCGGAGCCGCCGCATGACCACGACGACACCGCGGACCGAGGTCCTGGACGACCCCTGGCAGCAGCCACCGCCGACCCCCCTGCCGCGCCGCCATCCGGCCCGCGTCACCGCCGCCGTCCTCAGCGCCCTGCTCGGCTCCGCCCTCCTCGCCGGAGGCGCCGTCACCACCTGGAGCCAGTACCGCGCCGACCACCGCCCGCTGGCCCCCGACGCCGCCTACCGCAAGGCCGCGGCGCTCTGGCACACCGCCCCCGTGGACGGCCTGCTCCCTCCGGTACTGGAGGACCACGAGGCCGGCCCGGGCGGCGCGAGCCGCACCTGGACCCGGATCGCCGTCGCGCCCGACGCCGACTGCGCCGCCGTCCTCCCTCCCGACTGGCACGCCGCGCTCACCGCCACCGGCTGCACCCGCGTGCTCCGCGCCACCTACACGGACTCCACCCGCAGCAGCCTGATCACCGTCGGCCTCGTCTTCACCCCCGCCGACGCCCGCACCATGGACGGGCTGCGCGGCCGCCTGCCCGTCCCGCCCGCCTACGGGTACGCCGACGCCCGCCGCGCCGCCTGGACGGCCGGCGTCGTCGCCGAGGCCCCCGCCGTGGTCTACGCCGTCTCCGCCTTCGCCGACGGCCGCACCATGGACGCCCCCGTCCCGGCCGAGGAGGCCGCAGCCCAGAGCGGCACCGGCACCGTCGCCGAAGCGGGCCTGGGCCACGAGGCCAAGGCCCTCGCGGTCCGCGTCGAACGCACCCTCGGCGCCCTCGCCGCCCCCCGCCCCACCGAGCCCGCGTCCCGGCCCGCCGCCGCGCAGCGGCCCCAGGAGCCCCCGCGATGACCCCCACCCCCGAACCGGCCCCGACCGCCCTCCCGGCCCTGGCCGCCTCCCCGACCCCGGCCGCTTCCCCGGCCCCGGCCGCTTCCCCGGCCCCGGTGGGCGCACCGGCCCCGGCCACCGTCCCGGACCCGGGGCCTGCGCGGGTATCGACCCCGGCGCCCGAGGCGTCCCGGGCCCCGCGCCGGGGAGGGTTCCTCGCGGCCGGTGCGGCCACGGCCCTGGCCGCGCTGCTCGTGGCCGTCGCCGCACCGCCCGCGGCCGCCGACACCATCCGCGACCGCCAGTGGGGGCTCCTCGCCCTGCGCGCCGAGGAGGCCTGGGGCATCACCCAGGGTGACGGGATCACCGTCGCCGTCCTCGACACCGGTGTCGACGCCGGCCACCCCGACCTCGCCGGCCAGGTCCTCGACGGCACCGACCTCGTCGGCATGGGCGCCGGCCCCGGCGACCGCGCCTGGGCCCGCCACGGCACCGCCATGGCCGGCATCATCGCCGGCCACGGCCACGGCCCGGCCCGCAGCCAGGGCGTCCTCGGCATCGCCCCGCACGCCCGGATCCTGCCCGTCCGGGTGATCCTGGAGGAGGCCGACCCGGGCCGGGCCAAGGCCCGTGACAGCAAGACCGGGGCCCTCGCCGAAGGCATCCGCTGGGCCGCCGACCACGGCGCCGACGTGATCAACATGTCGCTCGGCGACGACAGCGACACCGCCCACCACGAGTCCGCCGAGGACGAGGCCGTGCAGTACGCCCTCGCCAAGGGCGTGGTCGTCGTCGCCTCCGTCGGCAACGGCGGCGAACGCGGGGACCACACCTCCTACCCCGCCGCCTACCCCGGGGTCATCTCGGTCGCCGCCGTGGACCGCCAGGGCCGCCGGGCCTCCTTCTCCACCCGCCACTGGTACGCCACCGTCAGCGCCCCCGGCGTCGACGTGGTCCTCGCCGACCCCGACCGCGCCTACTACGAGGGCTGGGGCACCAGCGCGGCCGCGGCCTTCGTCTCCGGCACCGTGGCCCTCGTCAAGGCCGCCCACCCCGGACTGTCCCCGGCGCAGATCAAGAAGCTGCTGGAGGACACCGCCACCGCCCGGCCGCCCGGCGGCCGCGACGACGCCCGCGGCCACGGCACGGTGGACCCGGTCGCCGCCCTCCAGGCCGCCGGGGCGCTGCGCCCCGAGGCCCCGGCCCCCGTGGCCGTCCCGGCCGGGCAGCGGTTCTTCGGCACCGGTCCCGATCCGGTCCGCGCCGCCGGCCACGGCTCCCGCCGCCCCGCCCCGCGGGCCGCCGCCGGGGGAGCGGCGCTGCTGGTGCTGGCCGCCGTACTGGCCCGCCGCCCGCGCGCCGCACGGCGTGACGCCGCGGAACCGGACCCGGCCCCGGCGGGATAGGGTCGGGTCATTGTGGCGACCAAGAACATCCCAGACCCCGGTTTCTCCGACGACGACGGCACCGCCGACCCCCGGCTGAGCGCGGCCCTGGCCGCCTGGGCCGAGGACCGCGGGCGCGAGCCCGAGCTGCTGGCGGCCCTGAAGGACGCCCGCCTGCTGGTGCCCGTCGTGGCGGTGCTCGGCGAGGTCGAGACCGATCCCGAGACGGGCCTGAAGCGCGAGAAGACCAGCGACATGGCCGTCCCCACCCTCACGGCCGGCGACCGCAGGGCACTGCCCGCCTTCACCTCCATCGCCTCGCTGGCCCTGTGGGACCCGGCGGCCCGCCCGGTGGCGGTCCCGCTGCACCAGGCCCTGGCCGCCGCCGCGCACGAGAAGGCGGACACGGTCGTCCTCGACCTGGCCGGCCCCGTCCCCTACCAGCTGACCGGCTCCGCGCTGCTCGCGCTGGCCGAGGGGCGCACCGACGCCGACCCGCTGGCCGACCCGGCCGTGCGCGAGGCGGTACGGGCCGCGGTGGCCGCCGAGCCGGCGGTGCTCCGCGCCCACCTGGGCCCCGGCGGGGACGCCGCCGACGGCACCCTCGCCATCGTGCTGTCCGAGGGGGCGCCGGTCGCCCCCGCCGCCCGCCGGGTGGCCGAGGCGCTCGCGGCGGACGAGACCCTGCGCGGACGCCTCGTGCGCGGCCTGGACCTGGCGCTGCTCCCGGCCGCCGCCCCGGTCCCGCCGGGTGAGCCCCTCTTCACCCGCTGAGGGCGCCGTTACACGTGCCGATGGGCCGTCCGCGAGCTCGCGGACGGCCCATC
>NZ_JBHVUQ010000168.1:0-16438 GCF_042884105.1 Streptomyces sp. NPDC058157 | reverse complement strand
GGGGCGGGCGCCGTGGCGGTGGCCGCCAGGGCCGTCGGCACGTGGGAGACGGGCCCGGACTCCCCCGGGGCGGCAGCCCGCCCGGGGCCGGCGACCTCCTCCCGGACGGGCCGGGGCAGCCAGCCGTCGGTGAACTCCGGCCGCCGGCCGACGGCGGGGTGCGCGTGGACGTACGCGATCAGCTCGGCCGTGGTCGGGCGGCCCTCGGGCCGCTTCGCCAGGCACCAGGCCACCAGCTCGCGCAGCTCGGCGGGGACCCGCGTCAGGTCGGGGTGCTCGTGGACCACGCGGTACAGGGCGGTGGACTCGGGCCCGGGCCCGAACGGCGGCGTGCCGCCCGCCACGTACGCGACGAGCGCGCCCAGGGCGAAGACGTCGGTGGCGGGGGTCACCCGGTGGCCGAGGGCCTGCTCGGGTGCCATGAAGGCGGCGGTGCCGATCCGCAGCCCGGTCCCGGTCAGGGCGGAGGAGTCCGCCGCGTGCGCGATGCCGAAGTCGATCACCCGGGGGCCGTCCCCGGCGATCAGCACGTTCGCGGGCTTGAGGTCCCGGTGGACGACCCCGGCCCCGTGGATCGCCTGGAGCGCCTCGGCGATGCCCGCGACCAGCAGCAGCGCCGTCCGCACGGGCAGCGGGCCGTGCCGGCGCACCACCTCGTGCAGGGAGGGGCCGGGCACGTACGCGGTGGCCAGCCACGGGGTGCGCTCGTCGACGCCGAAGTCGACCACCTGCGCCGTGAACAGGCCGTGGATCCGGCGGGCGCTGGCCACCTCGCGGGCGAACCGTTCGCGGAACTCGGGGTCCGCGGCGAACTCGGCGCGTACGGCCTTCAGCGCGATCGGGCGGCCGCCGGGCGTGTACGCGAGGTAGACCACCCCCATCCCGCCCGCGCCCAGCCGGGCGTGGAGGCGGTAGCCGCCGATCTCGCGGGGGTCGTCGGCGGTCAGTCCCGCGGGAACGGGCTGTACGCCGGGAAGCTGGTCGGACATGCGGTGCTCTTTCCACGATGCGGCAGATCAGGTGGCCGGTTTTCATCGTCTCCTTAACTAAAGTTTCAGTCAACGTGTGACAATACGTGCCTCACACCGCCCGACGGGTTCACCCGGGAAGGACCACACCGTGACGGACCGCAGACGGACCATCCTCGAGGGCGCCGCCCGCGTCATCGCACGCCGGGGCGTCCGCGGGCTGCGGGTGACGGAGCTGGCCGCCGAGGCGGGCGTGTCCACCGCCCTGGTCTACTACCACTTCAAGGACCGGCCGGGCATCCTGCGGCAGGCCCTGGCCTTCATCGGGGACCGGGCCGACCGGTACACCGAGCCCTCGGACGGCGCCGCCGGACAGCACCCTGCCGACCCCCGCGAGCTGCTGGAACGGACCCTGCTCCTGGAGTTCCAGGACCTGCCCGAGGTCCGCGAGAACAGCACGGCCTGGGGGGAGCTGCGGGCCCACACCGTCTTCGACCCGGAGCTGCGGGAGGAGCTCGCGGCGGCCGGCGCCGCCTGGGTGGCCGAGGTCGCCGAGCTGATCGCCGCCGTCCGCCCGGGCGCGGCCCCGGCCGAGGTCACGGGCGCCGCCGAGCGGCTGACCGCGCTGCTGGAGGGGCTGAGCGTGCGCTGGCTCAGCGGCCTGCTCCCCCTGGGGCACGCCCGCCACCTGATGCGCGAGGCGGTGCGCGTGGAGGTCGACCGGCTGACCTGAGGGGCCCCGGAGATCCATGGGCCGATCGGGTTCTCGCCATGCGTGGCGGTTTGACTGAATTTTCAGTCAGTGTCACAGTGACGGGACGAGTCCACGATCGGAGTTCCCCCGTGACGAACCCTCCCCCCACCCGCCGGTCCGTCCTCCGCACCCTCGCCGGTTTCGGCGCCCTCGCCCTCGGCGCCGCCGCCTGCGGCCCCGCCGACAGCGCCCCCGAGCGGCCCGGCACCCCGGCCGGCACCCCCGGGCAGGCCGCCGCGAACGGTGCGAAGCGCAGGCTCGGCGCCGAGTGGGAGAGCCACACCCGGACGTTCATGGCCTGGCCGGCCATCGCCGCCGGGGTGTGGGACAAGGACCTGCCCTACGTGCGCGAGGACATCGCGCGGATCGCCCGGGCCGTCGGCAAGTACGAGGCCGTGGTGATGATGGCCCGGCCCGACCAGGTGGACGCGGCCCAGCGGGCCTGCGGCAACCAGGTCGAGGTCATCCCGCTGGCCGTCGACGACCTGTGGGCCCGCGACACCGTCCCCGTGTTCGTCGAGGAGGCCGGGAAGGTCGTCGGCGTCGACTTCAACTTCAACGGCTGGGGCAACAAGCAGGAGCACGGCAACGACGCCAAGGTCGGCCGGACCCTGCTCCAGAAGTACGGGATCCCCCGGGTCCAGGCCCCCCTCGTCGCCGAGGGGGGCTCCTTCGAGACCGACGGCGAGGGCACCCTGCTCGTCACCGAGAGCTCGATCGTCAACGACAACCGCAACCGGGGGAAGTCCCGGGACACGATCGAGGCCGAGCTCAAGCGGACCCTCGGCGTGGAGAAGGTGATCTGGCTGGCCGGCGTGCGCGGCCAGGACATCACCGACGCCCACGTGGACAGCCTCGTCCGCTTCACCGCGCCCGGGGTGGTCCTGCTGGACCGGGCGCACCCGAACACCCCGCCGGACTCCTGGTCCCGCTCGGCCGACCAGGCGAAGTCCGTCCTGTCGAAGGCCACGGACGCCCGCGGGCGGCGCTTCCGGATCGTCGACCTGCCGCAGCCGGACCTGGACCGGATCACGGGCCGGGGCGACGACTTCGTCTCCACCTACGCCAACTTCTACGTGGCCAACGACGCCGTGTTCCTGCCCCGGTTCAACGACCGGCAGGCCGACGACCGCGCCCGCGGCATCCTCCAGGAGCACTTCCCCAAGCGGGACGTGGTCCAGGTGGAGATCGACACGATCGCCTCGGGCGGCGGCGGCATCCACTGCTCCACCCACGACCAGCCCGGCAAGCCGGCCGCCTGACCGCCCGCCTGACCGCCCGCCGGACGGGCCCGGGGCGCGGTCCCGGGCCCGTCCGGCGGACCGGACACCGTTACGGCGCCATCTCGTAGGCCCCGGAGAGGGCCTCGACGCGCTCCCAGACCCGGGCCGCGCGGGCCTCGTCGACGACCGGGCGGCGCACCGCTCCGAGCGCCCAGGCCTGCTGCGCCCCGGTCGCGGAGTCCTTGCCGTGCAGTTCGACGGCGTGCCCGGAGAAGTCGCGGACGAGGACGGAGAACAGCTCGTCGAGGACGTCGCGGTCCAGGTCCGTCAGGCGCGCCTGCTCCAGGATCAGCTGGCCGTGCACCACGAGGGCGAACAGCTGGCCGACGGAGAGCAGGAAGTCGAGGTCGCGGCTCTGCGCCTCGTCGGGGGCGATGGTGGCGACGAACTCGCACAGGGCGTCGGCCTGTTCGCGGAAGCGGGCGACGTTCGGCAGGTCGGCGTACGCGTCGTAGGCGGGCCGCCAGTCGTGGAAGCGGACGGAGCCCAGGCCGCGGGCCGGGCCCTGCCGGAAGAGGAAGTCGTCGTCGGCCGCGTCGAGGCGGGTCGGCACGGCCGGGTAGTCGACCGGCTCCAGCAGGTGGTTGCGCATGAACTTGAGGATCAGCGCGAGGTTGACGTGGACGGTGCCCTCGAGCTTGGGCAGGCCGCGGATCTCGACGGCGGCGTTGGCGAAGTAGGTGTCCTTCTCGAAGCCCTTGGCGGCGATGACGTCCCACATCAGGTCGATGACCTTCTCGCCCTCCGTGGTCACCTTCATCTTCGTCATCGGGTTGAAGAGGAGGTAGCGGCGGTCCTCGGGACCGGCGGAGCGGAAGTAGTCCACGGCGCGGTCGCTGAACAGCTTCATGCCGACCAGGCGCACGTAGGCGTCGGCCAGTTCGCGGCGCACGTGCGGGAAGGCGGTGACCGGGCGGCCGTAGAGGACCCGGTTCTGCGCGTGGGTGACGGCCTCGTACATCGCGTGCTCGCAGATGCCGATGGAGGCGGTGCAGAGGTTGAACTTGCCGACGTTGACGGTGTTCAGGGCGGCGTCGAAGGCGGCGCGGCCGGTGTGCAGCACGTCCTCGGCGGCGACGGGGTAGCGCTCCAGGCGGAACTCGCTGACGTACTTCGAGGAGTGGACCACGTTCTGGACGAGGCCGTACGCGGGGTGGCGGCTGTCGGCGGCGAAGAAGACGTAGCCGTCGGGGCCCTCGACGTCGGTGCGGCGGCCGAAGACGGAGACCAGGCCGGCGGCGTTGCCGTTGCCGATGTAGTACTTGGAGCCGGTCGCCAGGAAGCCGCCGTCGCCGTCGGGCTCCAGGAGCATGTCGGTGGAGTAGATGTCGGCGCCGTGGGTCCGCTCGGACAGGCCGAAGGCGAACACCTCGCCCTGCGTGAGCAGTTCGGCGGCGCGGGCGCGGGCGGCGGCGTTGTCGCTCTGCCAGACCGGGCCGAGGCCGAGGATGGTCACCTGCCAGGCGTACCAGTAGTCGAGGCCGTAGAAGCCGAGGATCTCGTTGAGGGCCGCGATGCGGGCGGTGTCCCAGCGCTGCCCCTCCCGGCCGGCGGCGGAGGCCGGGGTGAGGAAGGTGGCGAACAGGTCCTCCTTGGCGGCGAAGGCGAGGAAGTCCGCGAGCCAGGCGCGGGTGCGGTAGTCCTCCAGCAGCCGGCGCTTGCCGCGCTCCTCGAACCAGTCCACGGTCGCGCGCAGCAGGCGGCGGGTCTCGGGGTCGAAGTGCGCGGGGTCGTAGGTGCGCGGGTTGAACAGCAGGGAGTCGGCCATGAGGGGTCGCCTTCCGGGGAGTAGTGACGGGTCGTGCGGTCAGGCGGGCGGGGTCGCCGCCCCGATGCGGTGGAGGGTGGCGAGGACGTCGTCCAGCCAGGCGACGGTCATCCGCTCGTACGCGATGCCGCCGCGCAGCACGGCGTGCTGGAGCTCCTGCCCGGCGTCGAGCGGGGCGGGGGCGCCGGGGCCGGTGAAGTCGCGCCGCTCGCCCGCCAGGTAGTGCGCGAGGCGGTCGCTGTGGGCGCGGTGGTGGCGTTCGACCTCGCGGATCAGGGCGGCGGGCTCGTCGAAGGCGGCGCCGCGGATCTTGACCGCGAGCTCGTGGCGCATGCTCTCGGGTTCGATCGGCTCGTGCAGCCACCGGGCGAGGGCGGCACGGCCGGGCGCGGCGACGGAGTACTCCTTCTTGTCCGGCCGCCCCTGCTGGGGCACCTCGCGGACGGTGAGCAGGCCGTCGGCGGCCATGCGGCCGAGGACGCGGTAGATCT
This sequence comes from Streptomyces sp. NPDC058157, assembly GCF_042884105.1. Taxonomy (NCBI): domain Bacteria; kingdom Bacillati; phylum Actinomycetota; class Actinomycetes; order Kitasatosporales; family Streptomycetaceae; genus Streptomyces; species Streptomyces sp. NPDC058157. The sequence goes on along the minus strand of NZ_JBHVUQ010000168.1, from coordinate 11,174 downwards.
GCTGGTGCGTGGCGGTCCAGAAGTAGCCGATGGACCGGTCGAACCGCCGGGCCAGTTCGTATCCGGAGCCGGGCATCTCCAGGAGGGAGACGAGGATCGCGTGGTCGAGCGCCATGCCCCCGATCTTTCTATGCAACTCGTTGCATAGACAAGTGCCGCCGCCCGGGTGAGACACGGCTCACCCGCTGCCCGCCCGGGGCGCCGTCACACCGTTTGCCGCCCTGGTGGCGGCTGGATAGCGTCGCCGTCCATGACCCCCACCCTGCGTACCGAGCGCCTGCTGCTGAGCCCCTACGTCCCCGCGGACGAGGAGGACTTCGTGGCCCTGTTCCAGGACGAGAGGGTGTCCCGGTGGATGGGTGACGGGCCCGTTCCCGAGGAGGAGGACCGGGCCCTGTTCGGCCGGATCTTCACCAAGGTGTACGCCGGGGACCTGTTCGACGTCTGGGCCGTCCGCCGCGACGGCGAGCTGGTCGGGCACGCCGAGATCAAGCGGACGGACGCGGTCGACGGCCACGAGATCGTCTACGCGCTGGCCCCCGCGGCCTGGGGCGCGGGCCTGGGGACCGAGCTGGCGCGCGCCCTGACGGCGTACGGCTTCGAGACCCTCGGCCTGCCCGAGGTGCACGCCACGGTGGCCGCGGCGAACGGCGCCTCGCTGGCCCTGCTGGAGCGGATCGGCTTCGAGCACGTCCGGGACGTCACGGAGGACGACGGCAGCACCACCCGCGTGCTGACCCGGCGCGGCGTCGCCGGAAGGGTTCACTCCGCCCGCTGACCGCTCCAGGCGGTGCCGCCGAGTCCGCCCGGGCCGAGCACGACCGCGCGGCCGATCGCGTCACCGGTTCCCCGCCGTCCGGCGACGTCCGGCGCTCGGATCACGCCGACGCGATCGGCGTGAGGAAGATCCAGACGTGGCCGAACGGATCGCGCAGCATCGACTGCCGCGCGCCGTAGGGCATGTCGGCCGGCGCCGTCAGGAGCTCGGCGCCGCTGCCCACCGCCGTCGCGGTCAGGCCGTCCACGTCCGGCACGTACACGTGCAGCGCGACGGAGGCCCCGCCCTGGTTCGGGGTCGAGAACGGGACGTCGGCGTCGCCGAGCATGAGGGTGGAGCCGTGGATGCCGATCTCGGCGTGCACGATCCGCCCGGCTTCGCCTTCGAGCCGGACGAGCTCGACGGCTCCGAACGCCCGCACGTAGAACGCGATCGCCTCGGCGGCGCCGTCGAGCATGATGTGGGGGACGACGGCCTGCCGGTGGTGCTGGGGTATGTCCATGTGGATCACCGTAGGGCGGCCCCGGCCACCGCAGATCGGGCCGCGGCCGCATCGGCCGTAGGACCTTGGGCCTAGGCCGTCGCCCCGTATCGAGTCGTTGCCGCCGGACCGGGCGCCTTTGCATAGCGCACCGGCACGCCGTGGGCCGCGTCGACCGGCTCGGGCGGCGCGGCCCGGGGGCGGGCACCCCTCCACCCGTCCGCTCAGCGGCGCTTGGTGCACAGGGCCGCGTCCACCGCGCCCTGGAGGTGGCGCAGGCTGTCGCCCTCGGCCGCCCAGGTCGTGGTGTAGACCGTCACCGTCCCGCGGCCCCCCGTGGCTCGGCCCCCGCCGACCGAGTCGCCGGGCAGGTCCCCGCCGTGGCCCCAGTAGACGCCGCCGCAGCTGAGCGGGATCGAGGCGATGCCGTAGCCGTAGCGGCTGCCCGCCGGGTAGACGTCGCGCCCGCCGATCGCGGTGGTGTCCTGGGTCATCCGGCGCAGCGCCCAGTCGGGCAGGAGGCGGCCGCCGAAGAGGCCGTCCCAGAAGGCGTTGAGGTCCCGGGGGGTGGAGACGAGGCCCCCGGACGCGCCGAACTCGTAGCCGGGGAGGTCGGTCACGTCCACCCGGCCGGCCTCCGGGGCCGCCGGGTTGACGCCGTAGTTGCGGGCGTGCGGTCCGCGCAGCGACAGCTCGCCGGGGGCGGGCCAGTAGGTGTCGTCCAGGTGCAGCGGGCGCAGGATGGTCCGCTCGACGTACGTCCGGAAGCCGACTCCCGACGCCTTGTCGATCACCATGCCGAGTGCCAGGTAGTTGGTGTTGGAGTAGCCCCAGTCGGTACCGGCCTCGAAGACCGGCTTCTCCTTGAGCGCGAGGGCCAGGTACTCCTCGGGCGTGCCGGGCCGGGTCCAGTCGACCAGCGCGGTGTACTCCGGCAGCCCGCTGGTCTGCTTGAGCAGCTGCCTGATGGTGACAGGGCGTCCGGCGAGCTGCGGCACCCAGCGGCCGGCGCGGTCGTCGAGCCCGATCCGGCCGTCCGCCACCAGGCGCATCACGGCCGTCGCGGTGAACGCCTTGGTGTCGCTGGCCAGCCGGAACCGCCCCCGCGCGTCGACCATGGGCCGGCCCGACTCCCGGTCCGCGACCCCGGCGGTCCGCGTCGTCCTGCCGTCGTACGCCAGGGCGCCCGGGACCCCGTCGGCGCCGACGAGCAGGTCCAGCTGCCGCTGCACCGGGTCGGCCGGCCTGGCCGCCGCCGCGGGCACGGCCGCCCCGACGATCGCCGAGGCGAGTAGGACTGCGATGGCGACGCGCTTGCGGTACATGACCATTCCCCCTGGTGCCAGGCCCGCACGGGCCGGTCGGCTGCTTGACACCGACCCTGCCAGGGCACCGGGACGAGATCACTGCACCCGGCCCCCGAACGGGAGGGCGGCCACCCCCCTTGACACGCTGCGGCTCCTCGGGTCCACCGGGCCACCGGCGGCGCCCCGGGCCTCCCCTTCCGGAGCAGGCCGGGGCACAAGCCCCGAACCGCCGTGGCCGGATCCCGGTGGTCCGCCGGGAGCGCTCGCGGTGCTGGGGCCACGGCTGTTCGGGGCGGCGGGTACGGTTCCGGCATGGACGTTTCAGCAATCAGTTCGAACGACGCCGACCCGACGCCGGCGGAGACGATCAAGGAGACCGCCCGCCGGCAGCTGGTGGAACTGGGAGCCGCGGGGCTGTCCCTGGAGGGCGTCGCCCGTGCGTCCGGGCTCGGGCTCGCCGACGTCGAGGCCGTCTTCGCGCACCGGGACGACCTGTTGACCGCGCTCATCGTCGACGCCTACGACGCCTCCGGCGCCGCGATGGAGGCGGCCGACACGGCCGGCGCCCCCGCGGGGGCGCGGCTGCTCGCCGTCACGCGTGCGCTGCGGCGGTGGTCCTTCGCCCACCCCGGGGAGTTCACGCTGATCTACGGTTCTCCCGTGCCGGGCTACCACGCCCCGCAGGAGACCGTCCCGGCCGCCGCGCGGACCCCCGCCGTGCTCGCCGGCATCGTCCGGGCCGCGCTGGAGGGCGGTGAACTGACCCCGCCGCGGCGCGCGGTGCCCGGTCCCCCGCTGCTGCTGCCGGCCGCCGTCGAAGCCTTCGGCGGCGTGCCCGAGGCTCCGTTCTCGGACATCGTCGAGCGCGGCATCGTGCTGTGGAGCAGCCTCGTCGGGCTCCTGGTGTTCCAGGTCTTCAGCCGCACCCACGACAGCGTCAAGGACGAGGCCGCGTACTTCGACTACGCCATCGCCGTGGCGGCCGAGAGCATCGGGCTCGAGGTCCCGCCCGGCGAACCCACCGACTGACCCCCACACTGCCGCCCCTCGCGGCACCCTGCAGGAAACCAGGCCTTGAACACCATCAGAACCCTCTGCTTCGTCATCGCGGCGCTCTCCTCGTACGCCGCGCTCATCTACCGGCTGTGCCAGGCGCGGCGCAGCCGGCACGACAGCGCCTACTGGACGCTGATCGCCACGCTGGTCCTCCAGTGCCTCACCTTCACCTTCGGCGCCATCGCCATGGGCGGCCCGCGCCTCCTGGGCGTCGGCAACCTCGCCATCCTCCTCATGCACCTGTCGGCGGTGGCCTACTGCGTCGCCGCGGAGATCATCCTGCTGCGGTGGGCCGCCCCCGAGGAGGAGGCGCGGCGCAAGACGCGGTGGTGGGTGATCACCGGGAGCGCGCTGAACGTGGCCCTGGTGGCGCTGTTCCTCCTCGCCGACGGGACCTCCCGGCCGTCCTCGGACTTCGACACGGGCAGCGGGCAGCCGCTGGTCCTCGTCTACCTCCTGGCCTTCATGGCCTCCCAGGCGCTGCCGTGCGTGACCATCTTCCGCCAGTGCGGTGCGTACGCGCGGATGACGGAGAACGAGTCGCTGCGGCAGGCGCTGCGGGTGCTGCGGGTCTCCGCCGTGGTGCTGTTCCTGTACTGCGCGTGCCGGACGGTCAACATCCTGACGGCCGCCGCCGGGGTGGACATCGGCGTCTGGAAGCTGGCCTCGAACATCTTCAGCGCGGCGGGCATCGTCATCCTGTCGCTGGGCCTGACCAACTCCTCGTGGGGTCCGGCGGCGTCGAGGCTGCTGGCGTGGGGGCGGAGCTACCGCTCGTACCGGGCGCTGTACCCGCTCTGGCGGGACCTGTACGAGTCCTCCCCGGACATCGCCCTGGAGCCTCCGGGCGCCTCCGTCGCGGACCTGGACTACCGGCTGCACCGCCGGGTCGTCGAGATACGCGACGGGTGGCGGGACCTGCGTCCGTACATCGACCGGACGACCGTGGGCGGTTCGGCCGGGGACGCGGGCCGGGAGGAGAACGCGGAGTCCCTGCAGGCCTTCACGGAGGCGGCGCGGATCAAGCGGGCCCTGCAGGCCAAACAGGCCGGGACCATGCCGCACGACAACAAGGACGCCGGCGACTTCGACGACCGGGACACGGACAACTTCACGGCCGAAGTCGCCTGGCTCACCAAAGTAGCGGCCGCCTACAGTAAACTGGGCACCGCGAGTTGAAGCTCCCGCCCGGTTCGTATCCCCCGTCGAACCGGGCGGGCCTCCCCCGTTCCCCCGGCCTCCTGTGCCGGCTGGGCGGGTGGCCATCGCCCGGACTGGCCCGGCCCATCCCCCGAGGGCCGGGCCAGTCCGTTTTCACCGCCCGCCAACTCGTCGTACTTCCCCCGTGACGAGTTAGCTGGCAGCTATCGGCGAGACCCAACGTTGGCGGAGTCCAGGCCAATTGTCAACTGACCGCTATTCTGTGAAACTGGCGTATAGCCAAGGGCTATACCGAGGAGGTGACGGGAGGAAGAATCACCATGACCGAGTCCGACGACCGGCCCCTGCTCGCCAGGCGCCTTGACGACCTGTTCAAGACGGTCCGTCCCAAGGGCAAGCACTGGACCAACGCCGAAGTGGCCGAGGAGCTGAAGCGGGTCAACCCCGAGCTCAAGGCCGGGGGTGTCTACCTGTCGCAGCTCAGGACCGGCAAGCGCTCCAACCCCTCACCCGACCTCCTGGCCGCCCTGGCCAAGTTCTTCGGCGTCTCGGTCGCCTACTTCTTCGACGACAAGGTCGCCGAGTCCGTGCTCAGCCAGGTCGCCGCCATCGAGGCGCTGCGGCAGTCCGGCGTCCGTGCCGTGGCCATGCGCGCGGCCGGGATGAAGAAGGAGAACCTCGCGGCCATCACGGCCATCATGGACCAGTACCGGCAGATGCAGGGCCTCCCGCCGGTCACCGACGCACCCGCCGCGGACCCCTCCGCCGCCGGAGACGGCCCCGGCCCCTCCGAGCCCGTATGAGGGGCGCCTGGAAGGAGCGGGCCGCCGACCACGACCGGCGCAGCCGGCTCAAGAAGCTCCGCAAGGCCGGCGCCCGGCGGCTCGCCGAACTCGACCTCCCCGAGGTGACGGACGTCGCCGAGCTCTGCCGTCACCTGGGCGAGGCGCGCGAGCGGCCGATCGTCCTGGTCCCGATGCAGATGCCCTCCTCGCACCCGTGCGGCATGTGGGTCGCCGCCCGCGACGAGGACCTGATCTTCTACGACGCCAACACCACCAGCGCGCATCAGGAGCACATCATCTTGCACGAGCTGGGCCACATCATCTGCTGCCACCGCGGGGCCGGCGGACTCGACGAGGCGGCCGCCCGCCTCCTCTTCCCCGACCTGGACCCCGACCTCGTGCGCGACATGCTCCTGCGCGCGACCTACGACGACGTCCAGGAACAGGAGGCAGAGATCATCGCCTACCTGCTCGCCCAGCGGATGGAGGGCGCCGAGCAGCACGCGGCGCACCCCGGCGCGGAGGCGGACGCAGACGGCGACCCGGGGACGAGCGCCATGCTCAGCCGGATCGAGCGGACCCTGTTCTGACGTGGACCGCCTACCTCCCCGCCACGGAAGCCACCTCCTCGGCCAGCGCCGCCACTGCCCGGCGGACGTCCTCCTCGCGGTGCTCACTGGTGACGAAGAACCGCAGCCGCGAGAGCCCCTCCTCGACGGCGGGGTGGAAGATCGGGTCGGCGGTCACCCCGCGCGCGTAGAGGCCCTCCGCGACGCGCAGGGTGCGGGCGGAGTCCCCGAGGATGCACGGCACGATCGGGGTGTGGGCGCTGGAGCCGGTCGCCAGGCCCGCGCCGGCGGCGAGGCGCAGGAACAGCTCGGAGTTGCGCCGGAGCCCGGCCACGCGCTGCGGCTCCGCCACGATCAGCTCGGTGGCGGCCAGCGCGGCCGCCGCGTTGGGCGGGGTCAGGCCCACGCTGTAGACGAAACCGGGCAGGGTGTGGCGCAGCCAGCGGACCATCCGGGCCGAGCCGCCGAGGTAGCCGCCGCAGCTGGCGAAGGCCTTGGAGAGGGTGCCCATCCACAGGTCCACGTCGCGGCGGTCGACCCCGAAGAACTCGCCGACGCCCCGGCCCCGTTCGCCGACGGTGCCGATGCTGTGCGCCTCGTCCACCATCAGCAGTGCGCCGTAACGTTTCTTCAGCTCGATCAGGGCGGGCAGGTCGACGAGGTCGCCGTCCATGCTGTAGGCGCCCTCGACGACGATCAGCACCCGGCGGAACCGGGACCGGTTGAGCCGCAGCAGGTGCTCCAGCCGCTCGGGGTCGTTGTGCGCGAAGGGGCGCCGGGCCGCACCCGAGAGGGCGCAGCCCTGGAGGATGCTGTCGTGCGCGAGGGCGTCGTGCAGGACGAGGTCCCCGGGGCCGACCAGGTGCCCGATCGCGGTGACGTTGGTGGCGTGGCCGCTGACCAGCGTCAGGCAGTCCCCGACCCCGAGGAACTCGGTCAGGGCCTGTTCGAGGCGGACGGTGAGGTCCCGCTCGCCGGACAGGACGCGGCTCGCGGACACCGAGGTGCCGTAGCGGTCGACGGCGCGGTGCACCGCCTCGTTGACGGCGGGATGCCCGGACAGGCCGAGGTAGTTGTAGCTGCCGAAGGAGAGGTACGGGCGGCCGCCGATCACCGTGGTGTCGCGGATGGTGCCCTCGTGGACCCGGAAGTACGGGTACGCCCCGGTCCCGGTGAGGGAGTCCAGACGCTTTTCGAACGTGCCCACCTCCGGGAACGCGTCGACGTCCGCCGTCTCGGCGCTCCACCGCACGGCGGGCGGCGGGTCCGGCTGAGGGGCGGGGCGCCCGGGCCCGCCGCGGTCCGGGTCCACCAGGGCGATCAGCCGGCCGACGGTGAGGTCCGGGGAGAACATCTCCTCGGTGCGGAATCCCGGCACCCGGTTCGCGATGCGCGTGTCCAGCTCGTGCAGCATCAGGGAGTCGAAGCCGAGGTCGGCGACCAGCGTCTGGCCCTCGTGCAGGTCGGACAGCGGGTAGACGCCGGTCCGCGACACCTCTTCGAGGACGACGGCCGCGGCGCCCGACCCGTCGGGGCGCGCCCCTCGCGGCTCCGCCGGCGCCACGGGCGCGGGAGCCGGCTCCGGGTCGGCCGTCCCGCGAGCCGTCTCGTCCACGATCCAGTGCCGGCGCGGAGCGAGCGGGCTGGGCGGCAGGGTGCACGGGGGTACGCGCTCCCCCGCCGGTACGGCCGCCCCGCCGGACGGATCCGGTGCACGGCCCGCCTCCAGCGCCTCGGCCGCGCCGGTCAGCCGGGCCACCGCCTCGTCGATGCCGTGCGCCGTCACGGTGAAGGCTTCCCCGAGGGGGGCCCGGCGGGCCAGGGTGGCGGCCACGGCGGCCAGGGCGGGCCGGTCCTCGGCGACGGTACGGGCCAGGTCGCGGGCGTACCGGGCGAGCCCGGCCCGGTCACGGGCGCTGAGGGACAGTGCGTACGGGCCCCCGGCCCCGGCCCCGGGGGGCGCGGGGCGGGGCGGTGGCGGTGCGTGTTCCTCCAGCACCAGGTGCACGCCCGTTCCGCCGAAGCCGAACGCGCTGACGCCCGCCCGGCGCGGGCCGCCGTCCTGCGGCCAGGCGACGGGCTCCGTCGGCACGGTCAGCCGCGCCGCCCGGAGCTCGGGCGGCTCCGCGAGGGCGAACTCCGGCTGCGGGGGGACCACGCCGCGCTGCACGGCCAGGACCGCCTTGATGAGCCCGGCCAGTCCCGCCGAGTTGAGGGAGTGGCCGACCACCGCCTTGACCGCGCCCAGGTAGGCGGGGGCCGCGTCCGGCCCGCGCAGCTCGCGCAGGACGGCGAGCTCGACGGGGTCGCCGACGGTGGTCCCGGTGCCGTGCGCCTCCAGATAGCCGACCTCACCGGGGGTCAGTCCGGCGTCGCGGTAGGCGCGGCGCAGGGCGCGCAGCTGTCCGGCGGCCTGCGGGTGCATGCCGCCCTGGACGGTGCCGTCGTTGGCGGTGCCCACGCCCCGGATCACGGCGTACACCCGGTCGCCGGCCGCCAGCGCGTCGGACAGCGGCCGCAGCACGAGCATCCCGGCGCCCTCGCCCAGGACGAAGCCGTCGGCGTCCGCGCCGAACGGCAGGCAGCGGCCGGTGCGCGAGATGGCGCCGATCCGGCACAGCCCCACGAGCAGGTCGGGGGTGACGACCAGCTGGGCGCCGCCCGCGAGGGCGATGCGGGTGCGGCCGGAGCGCAGGGCGTGGACGGCGTTGGCCACGGCCATGAGCCCACCGGAGCAGGCGGAGTCCAGCGCGTAGCTCTCGCCGTGCAGGTCGAGGACCGAACTGATCGTGTTCGGACCCATGTTGAGCAGGATCCCGGCCACGGAGGTGCCCTGCATCCCGTCGACGGCGCGGACCGTCTCCCGCCAGCCGGGATCGCCCGGGCGTGCCCCGAACTCCCCGCCGGCCAGCTGGCGCATCCGGATCCGGAGGGTGGTCAGGCCCCGGTAGCCGCTCTCCGTGAGGGCCGTGATCACCGAGGTCTCCTCGCGGTCGAAGCCGTCCACCTCCCATCCGGCGTCCTGGACCGCCTCGCGGGCGAGGTCGATCAGGAGCCGGTGCTGGGGGTCCATCGCCTTGGCCCGGCGGGGCGGGATGCCGTAGTGGGCCGCGTCGAAGCGGTCCACGTCGGGCAGCAGCGCCATGGTGTCCGTATAGGCGGCCGAGGTGTCACGGAAGTCCTCGCTGAGGAAGCCGTCCACGCGCCACCGCGCGTCGGGGATCCGGCCGAACTGGGCCCGGGGGTCCGTCAGGAGCCGCCAGTACTCGTTCAGGTTCCGTGCCCCCGGGAACCGGCACGCCATCCCGACGACGGCTATGTCCTCCCGCTCCGCGCTGCGGTCCACTGCGGAATCCATCCCTCTCAGCACGCTCGTCACCCGGTGGTGGCCAGGCGTTCGCGCCACCAGTCCACCGTCGCCTTGACCTGCTGGTCCAGCGGGGTGGCCCGGGCCGCGAACGCGGTCTCGTAGGCCGTGGAGTCGACCGTGAACGGCCGGTCGAACTGGTAGCGGATCTCCTTGAGCTCGCGCAGCAGCGGGTTGAACAGCCCGCCCAGGGCCAGCGCCAGGGGCGGGACGCCGCGTACCGCGACCGGTCCGGTGCCCGCCTCGGCGGCGAGCAGGCCGACCATCTCCCTTACGGACAGGGCGGGTTCGTTCGGGACGTGCCAGGCCCGGCCCCAGGCCCGCTCGTCGCCCGCGGCCTGCGCCAGGGCGCGGGCCACGTCGGGGAGGTAGGTCCAGCTGTGCGGGGCGTCCGGGTCGCCGAGGGTGGAGACGGGCTTGCCGCGCAGCAGCGCCGGCACGACCCGTGCGGCGAGGTGCCCGCCGTCGGTGACGCCGGGTCCGAAGAAGTCGGAGGCGCGGACCTCGACGGCCCTGATCCGGCCCTGCTGGTGCAGGTCCCGCGCGCGCTCCCAGGCGGCGGCGCGCACCCGTCCCTTGGTGCCGGTCGCCGCGAGGGGCAGGTCCTCGGTCAGGGGGCCGTCCACGGGCCCGTACCCGTAGAGGTTGCCGAGCATGACCAGGACCGCCCCGGTCTCCTCGGCGGCCGTGCAGAGCGAGGAGGCGAGCGCCGGCCACTCCCCCGCCCAGCGGTGGTAGGGCGGCGCGGCGCAGCCGTAGATCGCGGCGGCGCCCCGTACCGCCTCGGTGAGCCGCACGCTGTCCTTCGCGTCCAGCGCGACGTGCTCGATCCCGGGCTCGGGGCTGCGGCCCGACGTGGTGACGACCTTCACCGTGTGGCCCTGCTCGGCGAGCAGCCGGGCGGTGGCGGCGCCGGCGGGTCCGAAACCTATGACGACATGAGAGTTCACGGACGCACACTAGCGCGAGCCGTCGGGCGGCCCGCTCCGGCACCCTCGGGCACCTCGGCCGAAACCCCCACCCTTACCGGAAGTACGCGCAGCGGTCATCCCGCAACGTTCCGGATCCCCCGGCCACGGGGCCTTTGCCGGCTTCCCGATCGCCAGTCCGCACGCATCGCCGGTCCCGCGCGTCCCGCCGCCTGCCCGCCCCCGCAACCCGCCCCCGCGACCAGCAGGCCCCCGCCAACCGCGCACCGTCCCCCCGGCGGCAGCCACGCGATTGGCCGGAACCCTGCGACCGCCGTACCGGACGCACACCGGCGGCGGGCCGGGGGTTCGTCATCTGGTGCGGGTATCAGCCCCAGGCGGCTGGTAGACGCCGAGGAAGGAGAAGCGCGTAGCGATGTGGCGCGCCCACCGGCCCCGGATGACGCATCCGTCGTCCTTCGACTACCGCAGCGACCCCAGACGGGCGGTGGACGCCGAGACGGGAGCAGCGCGTAGCGATCTGGGGCGTGGGAGCGGCCCGATCAGTGCCGACGTCGGCCCGGATGGGACGTCTGCCGGCCCCGACGACCCCGCCTGGTCCCTGACACGGCCGCATCTCCTCTCCGCATCCGTCCCGTTCCTTTGGGGGTTTCCCGGCAGTCTTCGTTTTTCCGTGGCGGGACGGTCTGTCAAGGGTGGCCGAAGGCCATCGCGAAGCGACGCGACGAAGGAGCGCCCTTG
>NZ_JBHVUQ010000167.1:0-16462 GCF_042884105.1 Streptomyces sp. NPDC058157 | reverse complement strand
ACGGCGAGACCGCGCTCGCCGAGTTGGGCCACCACCCGCTGGAGGCCCTGCGCGCCCTGCTGGCCCCGCTCCCGGTGCGCGCCGGGATCAGCCCGGTGGTCGGCTCCCCGGCCGAGCTCGCCGGGGCCCGCCGGCTGGCGGCGCTCGCGCTGCGGGCGGCGCCGCCCCCGGCCGGGTCCGGCGCCGCCCTGCTGGACGAGCGGCTCCCGGCGGCGCTGGTGGCGGCCGACCCGGAACTCGCCGCCCGGCTGCGGGAGGTGGTGCTGGGGCCGGTGCTGGCGCTGCCCGGGCAGGAGGCGCGGGTGCTGCTGGTGACCCTGGGCACCTGGCTGGCCTGCCAGGGCTCGACCACGTACGCCGCCCAGCGGCTCTACTGCCACCGCAACACCGTCTCCAACCGGCTGCGGCGCCTGGAGCACCTCACCGGCCGGACCCTGTCGGACCCCGCGCACGTGGTGGAACTGGCCCTGGCCCACGCGGCGGTGGCCCTCCGCCCTACGGCCGGGCCGGCTCCTGGGGGTGCGGACCCGGCTGCGGGTGGCGGGCCGACTCCAGCAGGTACGGCACGTCGATCACCGCGATCCCCGGGGTGAACAGCAGCCTCGCCTTGAGCCGCAGCGCGTTCTGGTTGTGCAGGGGCTGCTCCCACCAGTGGCCGACGACGTACTCGGGGATGACCACCGAGAGCATGTCGGTGCCCTCGCCGGCGGCCTCCTCCTCGAGGTACGCCACCACGGGTCCGACCACCTCCCGGTACGGCGAGTGCAGCACCTTCAGGGGCATGCCGGGGTCGATCTCCGCCCAGGCCCGGCGCAGCCGCTGCGCCTCCTCCTCGTCGGCGGCCACCGACAGCGCGCTGAGGGTGTCGGGCCGCAGCCCCTGGGCGTAGCCGAGGGCCTTGAGGGTCGGCGCGTGGACGTTGGCGACGAGGACGACGACGTGGTGGCGGGCCGGTTTGCGCGGCCGGTCGCCGGGGGCGACGGCCACCTGTCCGGCGACCTGGTCGTAGTGCCGGCGGACCCCCTTCATCCCGAGGAAGAGGGCGGGCATGGCGATGACGACCAGCCAGGCGCCGTGCGTGAACTTGGTGATCAGGACGATGACCAGGACCACGGCGGTCATCAGCGCCCCGACCGCGTTGATGGCGAGGCGGCGGTGGATGTGGACCCGCCCGGTGCGCGGGGTGGCCGGGTCGGCGAGCTCGCGCCGCCAGTGCCGGACCATGCCGGCCTGGGAGAGGGTGAAGGAGACGAAGACGCCGATGATGTAGAGCTGGATGAGGCGGGTCAGCTGGGCGTCGAAGGCGACGATGAGGGCGATGGCGGCGAGCGCGAGCAGGACGACGCCGTTGGAGTAGACGAGCCGGTCGCCCCGGTTGTAGAGCTGGCGCGGCGCGTAGTGGTCCTTGGCGAGGATCGAGGCCAGCATCGGGAAGCCGTTGAAGGCGGTGTTGGCGGCGAGGACCAGGACGCCGGCGGTGGCGGCCTGGAGCAGGTAGAAGAGGAAGTCCAGGTCCCCGAAGGTGGCCCGGCCGATCTGGGCGAGGGCGGTGGACATCGGGGTGCCCGGGGGCAGGCCCAGTTCGGTGGGGTCGGCGGCGACGTGCACCCGGTAGGCCATGGCGAGGGCGGTGATGCCGGCGAACATGGTCACGGAGAGGGCGCCCATCGCGGCGAGGGTGGTCGCCGCGTTCTTCGCCTTGGGCTTCTGGAAGGCGGGCACGCCGTTGCTGATGGCCTCGACGCCGGTGAGGGCGGTGCAGCCGGAGGCGAAGGCGCGCAGGGCGAGGAAGACGACGGCGATGCCGGTGTAGGTGCCTGCGGCGTCGATCGGAAGGTGTGCGGACTCGGCCCGGATGGTGGCGCCGGTGCCGAGGCGGACGGCGGCGACGGCGAACATCACGTAGATGACGAGCACGAACCCGTAGGTGGGGATGGCGAAGACGCGCCCCGACTCCCGTACCCCGCGCAGGTTCATCAGCGTCAGGAGCACCACGAAGGCGACGGACATCGCGACCTGGTGGTCGCTGAGGGAGGGGATCGCCGAGGTGATCGCGGCGACCCCGGAGACCACGGACACGGCGACGGTCATCACGTAGTCGACGAGCAGGGCGCTGGCGGCGGTGAGGGCGGCGGTGGGGCCGAGGTTCTCGGAGCTGACGACGTAGGCGCCCCCGCCTCCGGGGTAGGCGTGGCAGGTCTGCCGGTAGGAGGCGACGACGACCACCAGCAGGAAGACGATGGCGGCGGCCGCGTACCACGCGAGGTGGAGCAGCGCGACTCCGCCGAGGGCGAGGATCAGCAGGATCTCCTCGGTGGCGTAGGCCACGGAGGAGAGCGGGTCGCTGCAGAAGATGGGCAGCGCGAGCCGCTTGGGCAGCAGGGTCTCGCCCAGGCGCGCGGTGTCGAGGGGTTCACCGACCAGCAGCCGTTTCGCATTGATTCGCCTCATTCCGCGATGGATATCCATTTCGGGCGGATTTCAGACGTTCGGAGGTGGCAGTCCGCCGGGTCGGCGTCCCCCGTACGGCCCAGTGGCGATCTTGAACGGGCGCTGCGATGGTGATCCGGTCGGCCGCCGCGCGGTCTTCCGCGCGGGGGCGGCCGGCCCCTACGGAAGGAGACGGCCGTGGTGACCTCCGTCGACCTGGCCTACGACTACCCGGTGCTCGGTGCGTTCTGGACCGTGATGTGGATCTTCCTCTGGGTGATGTGGCTGATCCTGCTGTTCCGGGTCGTGGTGGACGTCTTCCGCGACCACGGGATGAGCGGCTGGGTCAAGGCCGCCTGGTTGGTCTTCCTGTTCCTGATCCCGTTCCTCGGCGTCCTGGTCTACGTGATCGCCCGGGGCCGGGACATGGGCAAGCGGGAGATCAAGCACGTGCAGGAGCAGCAGGAGGCCTTCAACGCCTACATCCGGGAGACCGCCGGATCGCCCTCCCCCGCCAAGGCCACGGCGGACGACCTGGTGAAGCTCTCCGACCTCCGGGCCAAGGGGGAGCTGAGCGAGGAGGAGTTCCGCCAGGCCAAGGAGAAGCTCCTGGCCTGACCCGCCCTCCGGCCCCCGTCCCGCGCGCGGCCGTCACATCCTGGCGGCCGCGCTGCGGATGGCCTCGCGGATGCGGAAGTAGGTCCCGCAGCGGCAGATGTTGGCGATGGCGTCGATGTCCTCGTCCGTCGGCTCGCTCGTCCGCTTCAGCAGGGCCACGGCGGCCATGATCTGCCCGGGCTGGCAGTAGCCGCACTGGGCGACGTCCTGTTCGAGCCAGGCCTCCTGGACCGGGTGCAGCCGGTCGCCGTCCGCGAGGCCCTCGATGGTGGTGACGGCCTTGCCCGCGCAGGCGGAGACCGGCACCACGCAGGGGCGGACGTCCACCCCGTCGAGGTGGCTGGTGCAGGCCTTGCAGACGTCGACCCCGCAGCCGTACTTGGGCCCGGTGATCCCGAGCAGGTCGCGGAGCACCCACAGCAGGGGGAGGTCGTCGGGCGCGTCGACGGTGACGCTCCGGCCGTTGACGGTGAAGGTGTGCGAGGGCACGGCGGCGTACTCCAGGGGTCAGCGCGGGTAGGGGGTGAAGTCGACGTCGAAGTCGAGGGGGAAGCTGCGCGGCTTGGAACCGGTGGCCCGGGCCCAGGCGTTGGCGATGGCGCCGACGGCGGCGGGCAGACCGAGTTCGCCCGCCCCGCCCGGCTCGGTGCCGGTGGCCGGGAGCACGAAGACCCGTACGTCCTGCGGAGTGTCGCGCTGCTTCGCCCAGTGGAACTGGCTGTAACTGCCCTCCAGCGGGAGTCCCTTGTCCAGGTGCAGCCCGGCGCGCAGGGTGGTGGAGACGGCGTCGGTGAGGCCCCCGATCATCTGGGCCTCCAGTCCGCGGGGGTTGACCGGCAGGCCCACGTCGACGGCGATGACCGCCCGGGTGACACGGACGTGCTTGCGGTCGCGGGCGTCGATCTCCACCAGGCAGGCGGTGCGCGACTTGTACTCCTCGTGGAAGGCGATGCCCTGCGCGCAGCCGGCCGGCAGGTCCCGCCCCCACTGCCCCTCGGTGGCCACCTTGTCGAGCACGGCGCGCTGGGCGTCGGTCTTCAGGAAGGTGCGGCGGAAGCGGTAGGGGTCCTTGCCGGTGGCGGCGGCCAGTTCGTCGACCATGATCTCCTCGGCGCCCCTGGTGTTGGCCGAGTAGACCGAGCGCCAGGAGCCGGTGGGGATGCCGG
Organism: Streptomyces sp. NPDC058157; assembly: GCF_042884105.1. Classification (NCBI taxonomy): domain Bacteria; kingdom Bacillati; phylum Actinomycetota; class Actinomycetes; order Kitasatosporales; family Streptomycetaceae; genus Streptomyces; species Streptomyces sp. NPDC058157. The sequence goes on along the minus strand of NZ_JBHVUQ010000167.1, from coordinate 12,248 downwards.
TGGGCACCTCGGTCAGCGCCTGGGTGGTGAGCCCGAAGTGGTACGGGGACTTCACGGTGGTGAGGAACAGGGTCTGGGCGAGGGTGGCGTTGCCGATGCCGGAGGGCAGGCTCGCGGCGGTGGCGGTGATGATCTCGCCGAGCCCGTGCCGGAAGTCGGTCTCGGCCGCGGCGACGCGGTGCTCGAAGCTGAGCACCTCGCCGAGCAGGTGGGTGGCCCTGATCTTGTGGTGGGTGGCGGGGCGCATCCGCCCGTGCCGGGTGTCGTCCACGCGGGTCCACATCAGCTTCACCGGGCGGCGGCAGGCCTTGGAGACGCGGGCGGCCTCCAGGGCGGCGTCGAAGAACAGGCGCCGGCCGAAGGAGCCGCCCGCCTGGACCACGTGCACCTTCACCTTGTCCACCGGCAGCCCGAGGTCAGCGGCGATGGTCTGGCGGGCGACGATGGGGGACTTGAGCCCGGACCAGATCTCGGCGCGGTCGTCGCGGACGTCGGCGACGGCCGAGTTGGTCTCCATCGGGGCGTGGCTGACGAAGGCGAAGTCGAACTCGGCGTCCACGTACGGGGTGAGCAGCGGCGGCACCAGCAGGGGCGGGGTGGCGGCGCGGAGCTTGGCGCGGACCTGCTCGTCGGAGAGCTGGTCGGCGGGGCCGGGGCCCCACTCGACCTGGAGGGCGGCCTTGGCGTCCAGGGCCTGGCCGAACGTCTCCGCGACCACGGCGACCCCGGTGGGGACCGTCACCACGTGCAGGACGCCCGGCATGGCCTGGACGGCAGCGCGGTTGGCCACGGAGCGGACGGCGCCGCCGAGGCTGGGCGGGCGGCGCACCACGCAGGGCTTGGCGCCCGGCACGTCGAGGTCGAGGGTGTAGCGCTGGGCGCCGGTGACCATGGCCCGGGCGTCGATGCGGCTGGTCGGGGTGCCGACCAGGGTGTGCCGGGCGGCCGGCTTGGGCGTGGCTCCGAGGACCACGAGGCCGGGTGCGGCGGCGGCCGCGGCGAGGCTGCCGTAGCCGGCGGTGCGCCCGTCGGCGGCCCGCACGGAGCCGCCCGCGGTGGTCAGGGCGGAGGCGGGGAGGTTCCAGCGGGCGGCGGCCGCGGCGACGAGGCGGGCCCGGGCGGTGGCGGCGCACTGGCGGACCGGCCCGTACAGGGAGCGGATGGAGTTGGAGGACCCGGTGAGCTGGTTGAACAGCAGCTCGGGGCGGGCGTCGTCGAGTTCCACCCGGACCCGGTCCAGCGGGGCGTCGAGTTCCTCCGCGACCAGCATCGCGACGGCGGTGGTCAGGCCCTGGCCGACCTCCTCGCGGGGCAGCCGGAAGCGGATGGTGCCGTCCTCCTCGACGACGAGCGCGAGGAGGGAGGAGGTCGGGGCGCCGGCCAGGATGAACAGGTCCCCGAGGTCGACCAGGTCGGCCACCTCGGGCAGGCTCGGGATCACGGCGTGCGCGGGCTGCGGGGCCAGCGCGTCGGCGCCGGCGCGGGTGACGAGCGCCAGGGTCGGGGCCGCGACCAGGTAGGTCAGGAAGGACCGGCGGCTGTGGCCGCTCCGGTCCCGCCCCGTCGGCGTGCTGCTCTCCACTGCCATCTGGTCCTGCCCCACCCTCCCCCGGTCCGCGCGCGGAGAACGCGAAGAAGCGGACCGCACCGGCTCGTTACCGACACGTAGGGTAGCGATCATGCGGTGGGGTGGGAAGCGGAAGGGACGCACGGGGTCCTTCGTTCGAGTGGTGCCCCGGACGGGCCCCCGACCCGGCCTCCCGGCGACCCCGCCGCGCCCCGGCTCTCGTACGGCTCGCCCGTACGGTCGAGCCGCCCCGCCCGGAAGGCCGATTTCCGGCCATGGGCGGACGATGGAAGCAGAGCCGTACGCGTTGGCGACACGTGAGGAGGTGTACGGCGATGGCCCAGTTCATGGATGTCCACCACGGTATGAAGGGCATCACCGCGGACCAGCTGATGGAAGCCCACAAGGCGGACCTCGCCATCCAGTCGGACGAGAAGGTCACGTTCCAGCGCGCCTGGGCCGACCCCGCGTCCGGCGAGGTCTACTGCCTCTCCGAGGCCCCCTCGGCGGCGGCGGTCCAGAAGATCCACGAGCGGGCGGGTCACCCGGCCGACGAGATCCACGCGGTTCCGCTGAGCGTCTGACGGGACCGGGCACTCCGATACTGACCGGAAATGTTCGTACGGACGGGAGGCAAACGGGAGGCCTTCGGCATATGCCGCGAGCAAGAACGTTACGGATGTTGCCAAACGCCTTACAGGCCGTCTCGCGCTGTGCCACAGTCGTAACCGGTCCTTCTTTCAGACCTGGCCGTGCCGCGCCTGTATCGCCGCGCCTGTATCGGAGTGCTCATGCCGTCCCACCTGTACGCGGACCGTTCCGCGCAGCCGCCCGAGCCGGGATCCGTGGACGCGCTGATCTCGCAGACCCGCCGGCTGCGCGGTGAAGTGGACGCCGTGCGCCGCGACACCGTCGTGGACGACGACGACGCCCAGGGCCGCTGGCAGCGCGCCCTCTGCGACCTCGCCGTGCACCACCTCGACGACCTCGGCCAGCACCTGGGCCAGCTCAAGGAAGGGCTGCCGCCCGCCCCCGAGCACGTCGAACTCCCCCCGGCGCTCCCGGAGACCGCCCCCGAGGACCGCCAGACCCGCGTCGGCAGCGCCGAGTGGAACCTGCTGACGGACGAGGTCACCTGGTCCGAGGAGCTGTTCCAGATCTTCGGCCGCTCCCCCGAGGCGGGCCCGCTCCCCCTCGACGAGCTGGGCTCCACCCTGTTCTCCGAGGACCAGCCGCTGCTGACCGCGATGGTCACCGACTGCCTCGTCGACGGCAAGCCGATAGACGGCGAGTTCCGCATCGTCCGGGCCGACGGCCGCGTCCGGACGCTGCACATGAGGGGCGAGCCGGTACTCGACGCGGACGGCTGCACGGCCTCGATGTGGGCCGTGCTGCGCGACGTCAGCGAACTGCGCCGGAGCCAGCGGGCGGAGCGCGAGTCCCGTGACTCGCTGCAGCGCCGGCGGGAGATCGCGCAGACCGAGCACCGGCTGGCGGTCGAGCTGCAGGAAGCCGTGCTCCCCCCGTGGCGCGGCTCCCTGCGGTTCCCGCACGACGACGCCGCCGCGCTCGACGTGGCCGCGCACTACCTGCCCTCCGCGACCAGCACCCTGATCGGCGGCGACTGGTACGACGCCCTCGAACTCCCCGACGGGCGCTCCCTGCTGACCGTCGGCGACCTGACCGGCCACGGGGTGAGCGCCACCTCCGGGATGGCCATGATGCTCGGCGCCCTGCGCGGGATGGCCATGGCCGGCATCGAGCCGGGCCCGCTGATGGGCTGGCTCAACCAGTTGCTGGAGACCTCCGCGCAACCGGCCCTCGGCTCGGCCGTCTGCTGCCGCTACGACCCCGACCGGCGGCTGCTCTCCTGGGCCCAGGCCGGGCATCCCGCACCGCTCCTCTTCCGGCACGGCCAGGGGCGTGCGCTCCAGCCGCCCGCGGGGGTCCTGCTGGGCGCCACCTCGGGGGCCGTGTACGGGCAGGCCGAGGAAGTGCTCGACCCGGGCGACGTGCTCGTGCTGTACACCGACGGACTGACCCCGCACGGCTTCGAGTTCAGCCGGGCGGACCAGACGGAGCGGCTGCTGGCGCTCGCACCGCGGTTCTCCGCGGCGCGCTCGGCGCGCGACTGCGTCCGGATGGTCACGGAGGAGTTCGGCGAGAACGAGCGCGAGGACGACGCCTGCGTGCTGGTGGCCCGTATCGGCGGCTAGCGGGGCTCGCGTTCACGACGGTCCGATCCGAGGGGCCGCGCCCACGGCGCGGCCCCGTCCGCCGTCCACTCCACCAGCGCCACGGCCCGCGGCACCGCCCCCTAGACCTGCGCGCCGCGCGCGGTGGGGCGCGGGGACGGGTCGGGGAGGGCCTGCTCGATCTCCTCGCGCAGGTCCTCGATGCGCGCGTAGCCCGCGTACTGGCCGGTGAGCCGGTACATCTCGCGGAGCCGGTCCCAGGTCCGGTGCGAGGAGGTCTCGTTCATCGAGACCAGGGCCAGGCGGGCGTAGCGGTCGGCCTGTTCGGGGTCGTCGGCGATGAAGCAGGCCGAGGCCATGGAGATGTAGTCGAAGATCTGCGAGCGCTGGTGGCCGTCTCCGCGCAGCCGCAGCGCCTCCCGGGCGTGCCGTGCCGCGACCGGCGCCGCCGAGGCGTCGTGGTCGGCGAGCGTGCGGTACGCCAGGGCCTGCATCCCGTGCAGGTCGGCCTCGTCGAAGTGCTGCATCCAGGACGGCGGCGGTACGTCGCCCTTGTCGGAGACGAACAGGTCCTCGGCCTCGCCCAGGGTGCGGCGCATGGCCTGGCCCTTGCCCATGGCGGCCTGGGCCCACGCCTCGATGGTGTGCAGCATGGCGCGGGTGCGCGGCAGGGTCTGCTCCCCGGAGCCGGCCTGGGCCAGCTTCATCAGGTCCAGGGCCTCGTTCGGCTTGCCCAGGTGGACCATCTGGCGGGCGGCCCGCGACAGCGCCTCGCCGGCGCGCGGGCGGTCGCCGCCCTCGCGCGCCGCGTGCGCGGCGATGACGAAGTACTTCTGCGCGGTGGGTTCGAGGCCGACGTCGTGCGACATCCAGCCCGCCAGCACCGCCAGGTTGGCCGCCACCCCCCACAGCCTGCGCTGGAGGTGGTCGGGGTGGTGGTAGGCGAGCATCCCGCCGACCTCGTTCAGCTGGCCCACGACGGCCTTGCGCTGGAGCCCGCCGCCTCTGGAGGCGTCCCAGGCCCGGAACACCTCGACCGAGCGCTCCAGGGCCTCGATCTCCTGCGAGCCGATGGGGGCGGCCTCGTAGCGGTCGTAGCCCGCCGGGTCCGCCTGGTAGGGGTCGCCGAAGCGCTGCGGGTCCTTGGCGGTGGCGGGATCGCCTTGCAGCCAGTCGTACATGGCGTTGCTGAGGGCTGAGCCGGCGGTGAGCGCGGCGCCCGCGCCCATCAGGCCGCGACGGTTGAGCATGAGGTCCATTCCCGTGAATTCGGTGAGGACCGCGGCTGTGCGTTCGGGCGCCCAGGGCACTCCGTCGGGGTTCTCCTTCGCCCCGTCCGGCTGCCGTCTGGCGGTGCGCCGTTGTCGTACGAACCCGAGGTCCTCGATGGTCACGACACGACCGAGCCGCTCGGTGAACAGTGCTGCCAGTACCGTGGGCACCGGCTCGCGGGGGGTCTCCCCCATGTCGATCCAGCGCCGCACCCGCGAGGTGTCGGTGGCCAGTTGGTGGTGGCCCATCGCGGCCGCCTGCCGGTTGACCATCCTCGCGAGTTCGCCCTTCGACCAGCCGGCCAGGCCGAACAGGTCGTTCAGACGGGTGTTTGGACCCTTGCTCACGTCAAGCCCCCAGGTTCTCGGCTGAGTTGACAGTAACCCCCTGTCAGTTCCCCGTGGACTATTCGCCAGGGTTCGCCAGGGCACGCCCCGTGGTTCGCCACCTGCCGCCGGGTGTCAGGTAGGAATGCGCCTCCCCGACCCGGTTCACCGGCGGAACTCCCCAGGGTGAAGCACGGGATCCGGCGGGGCGGCGTACGCAACTCGTCGGCGCACGAAGGGAACCGTAGAAGCCATGTACGCAGCAACGTCCTCCGTGTCCGCCCCGGTCCGTCCGCACCGCACCCTCCAGGCGGGGGGCGGCGGCATCTCCCTCGAACCCGGCGGCCGGCCCGTCCCGGCGCAGGGCGCCGTACGGGCGCGGCGGATGCCGGCGGCCGGATCGCAGCCGCTCAGCGGAAGAATCGACCTGTCCGGGCCGCAGGGTGCGCAGCTGCGCACCGCGCTCGCGTCGGTCCAGCGGATCTGTCCGGAGTTCGCCCCGGTCCAGGTGCTGCGGCGCAGCGGCCGGTCGGTCCTCCTGGTGGGGACGACAGGACGGATGACCGCCGTGGCGAAGGTTTTACTGGACCACTCGCCCGAGTGGCGCGAGCGGTACCGGCACGAAATAGCGACGTACCGGACCTTCGTCCGGCACCGCCCGCCGGTCCGTGTGCCCCGGCTGATCGCCGCCGACCCGGAGAACTGCGTCCTGGTCGTCGAGCGGATGGCCGGGCGGGTCGCCGCCCTCCAGCGGCATCCCGTGGAGGCACCGCCGAGGACCGACGTACGGGCGGCGCTGGGCGCGGTGTGCCGGGTCAACCAGTGGCGTCCGCCGGCCGACCTGTTCGGGCACCCGGTGGACTACGCGCGGAGGATCTCCCGCGACCACGACCTGGGGCTGCTGACCGACCGGGACTACGGCGACCTGCAGAAGCTGCTGCACGGGCTGCGGATGGCGGGTGTCCCCTGGCAGTTCAACCACGGTGACGCGCTGCTGTCGAACCTGCTGCTGTCCCCGGCCGGTCCGGTGCTGCTGGACTGGGAGCACGCGGGCTGGTACCTGCCGGGCTACGACCTGGCGACGCTGTGGTCGGTGCTGGGTGACGCCCCGGCGGCGCGCAGCCAGATCAGCCGGCTCGCGCAGTCGGCCGGTCCGGCCGCCCGGGACGCCTTCCTGGTCAACCTGATGCTGGTGCTGACCAGGGAGATCCGGATGTGCGAGACCGCCGTGCAGCGCTCGATGCTGGCGGCGCCCGCGACCCAGCCGCTGCCCGCGGGGGCCGTGTCCTCGGGGGAGGAGCAGCGCCTGCTGCTGCGCCGCCTCCACGACGACGCGGGCATGGCCCGCAGAGCGGTCCGGGCGGCGGTCGGCACCCGCTGACCCCGCTCCCTCCCCCGCGCGCCGAGATCCCGTGGTCCCCCCGTCAGGTGGGGGACCACGGGATTTCGGCCGTCCGGGGCGGATCGCCCCGGCGCGCGTGCCTTGACATCACATGATCCCCCGAACACCTTTTCTGACTCAGCATCAGGAGACCGGACCGCCCCTTCCCACACCACTGGAGCCCGCCCATGACCGAGGCCGTGTCCACGTCCGCGAGCGCCGCCCCGGCGCGCCCCGCCCTCCCCTCCCGCCGGACGGTGCTCGCCGGGGCGGGGGCCGGGGTGCTCGCCTCCGCCGTGCTGCCGGGAGCCGCCGCCCGGGCCGACGGGGCCCCGCTCGGGGAGTACGACGTCGTGGTGGTGGGGTCGGGGGCGGCCGGGATGACCGCCGCGCTCACCGCCGCCGGGCGGGGGCTGAGCGTGCTGGTGGTGGAGAAGGCGCCGACCTTCGGCGGTTCGGCGGCCCGCTCCGGGGCCGGGATCTGGCTGCCGAACAACTCGGTGATCCTGGGCGCGGGGGTGCCGGACACCCCGGAGAAGGCGGCGCGGTACCTGGCGGCGGTGGTGGGGCCGGACGTGCCGGCCGACCGGCAGCGGGCCTTCCTGGAGAACGGCCCCCGGATGCTGGACTTCGTGATGGCCGCCAGCCCGCTGCGGTTCCGCTTCATGGACGGCTACAGCGACTACTACCCGAACCTGCCGGGCGGCCTGCCGAACGGCCGTTCCGTCGAGCCGGACCAGATCGACGGCAACGTCCTGGGCGCCGAGCTGGCGCACCTGAATCCGGCGTACATGCCGGTGCCGGCCGGGATGGTGGTGTTCAGCCAGGACTACAAGTGGCTGAACCTCGCCGCGGTCACCGCGAAGGGCCTGGCGGTGTCCACGGAGTGCCTGGCGCGCGGTACGAAGGCGGCGCTGCTGGGGCAGAAGCCGCTGACGATGGGGCAGGCGCTGGCGACGGGGCTGCGGGCCGGACTGATGCGGGCCGGGGTGCCGGTGTGGCTGAACAGCCCGCTGGTGGACCTGGTCCAGGAGGGCGGGGCGGTCACCGGGGTGGTGGTGGAGAAGGAGGGCGTGCGGGGGGTGGTCCGGGCCCGGCGGGGCGTGGTGGTCGGCTCGGGCGGCTTCGAGCACAACGCGGCGATGCGCGAGCGCTACCAGCAGCAGCCGATCGGCACCGGGTGGTCGGTGGGCGCGAAGGAGAACACCGGCGACGGCATCCTGGCGGGGCAGCGGGCGGGCGCGGCGCTGGCGCTGATGGAGGACGCCTGGTGGGGGCCGTCGATCCCGCTGCCCGGGGAGCCGTACTTCTGCCTGGCGGAGCGGACCCTGCCGGGCGGTCTGATCGTCAACCGGGCGGGGGCGCGGTTCGTGAACGAGGCGGCGCCGTACAGCGACGTGGTGCACGTGATGTACGAGAAGGACCGGGACGCCATGGGCTCGCACATACCGGCGTGGCTGATCGTGGACCAGAACTACCGCAACCGGTACCTGTTCAAGGACATCCTGCCGACGCTGCCCTTCCCGGACGCCTGGTTCGACGCGGGCGCCGCGAGGAAGGCGTGGACCTGGGACGCGCTGGCCGGGCAGATCGGGGTGCCGGCGGCGGCGCTGCGGGCGACGCTGAACCGCTTCAACGCCCAGGCGTGGAGCGGTTCCGACCCGGACTTCCACCGCGGGGACACAGCGTACGACCACTACTACACGGATCCGAACGTGACTCCGAACTCCTGCCTGGCCCCGGTCTGGGCGCCGCCGTTCTACGCCTTCCGGATCGTACCGGGCGACCTGGGGACCAAGGGCGGCATCGTCACCGACGCCCGGGCCCGCGCCCTGCGGGCGGACGGATCGGTGATCCGGGGCCTGTGGGCGGCGGGCAACGCGAGCGCGGCGGTGATGGGGCACAGCTACGCGGGGGCCGGGTCGACGATCGGGCCCGCGATGACCTTCGGCTACGTGGCGGCGAACGACATCGCGGACACCGCCTGAGGGCGCGGCGGGCCCGGCCGGACTCCCGGCCGGGGTCAGCCCTGCTGGAACAGCTCGGCGGGGAGCGGCTTCAGCAGCGCGTAGAGGTCGTCGGTGATGGGGCGGTCCCAGCTGGCGATCGTCACGAGGACGTTGTCGCTGCGGTCGAACTGGACGCAGGAGATCCGGCCCTCGGAGAGCTTGACCTTGCGGACGATGAGGAGGTTGTCGCCCTGCATGACGGGGCAGTCCTCGGTGCCGGTGACCTCGACCTCCTCGTCGTTCTCGAGGGCGTCGAGGAGCTGGGCCACCTCGAAGGGCACCTGGCCCTCGGCGAGGTCCCGGGCCGGGGACCCCTCGGGGAGGTTGCCGATGATCATCGCGGGGCCGCGGCCGCCGAAGAGGTCGTAGCGGAGGAAGACGCCCTGGCAGCTGCCGTCGGGGGCGGGCAGCAGCCCGGCCCCGAGGTTGCCCGGCCAGTCCCCCGGGTCCATGGCCAGGACGTCGAAGTCCGGGCCGGCGGGAGTGGCGGCGCGGTGGCGGCGGAGGAAGGACATGCGGCCCATGGTACGTGGCCGCGCGGGTTTTCCGGCCCCGGGGTGCTCCGGCCGCCGGGGGCGGGGCCGAAGCGTCGCAAACATCCCGGACCTGCGGGTATGGGGCGTCCGTCCGCCATACTCCTTACTGCGCGGTCGGCTTCCGGCCTGCTCTTTTTCCTGCCGCCACGGGCCCTCCTGGCTGTATCTTGCTGTCCGCCCCCGCCACCCGTCCGCGATCGTTTTCGAATCGGCGACTACGATCCGCGGGTGGGGATCAGGTGGGGATCTCGACGGCCGGGGGGCCGACCGCCATCCCGGGCGCACAGCCGGCCTCGGACGTAGGGGAGCACGACGGATGAACGTGTCTGCTGGCGATCCTCCGCTCCCCCTCGCCGTGACGCTGGAACGGATACGCGAGCGCGCCGCGGAGAGGGGTCTGGACGTGGAGGCCGTCCTCGACCCGCGGGGCCTCTCGGAGCGGGCCGGCGTCCCCCTGGAGGTGACGGTGGCCCTGCTGCGCGGCGAGGAGGTCACCGAGCCCGCGTCCGGGGGCACCGAGGAGCGGGTCCGGCGCCGGGCGGCGTTCCTGTACGCGGTCTCCCGCGACCCCGGCGGCCGCCCCTACCGCGTGGCGGACATCGCGGCCGTGATCGGCGCCCCGCCCCGGTGGGTCGACGCCCTGGTGTCCGGGCGCAAGCCGCCGCACCTGCGCCACTGCAAGGCCTTCGCCGCCTTCTTCGGCCGCGAGCCCTCCTTCCTGACGGACCCCCCGGCCCAGGCCGTGAGCCGGGCCCTGCGGCCCACCCTCGAATCACTCGACTACCGATCGGGCAACCTGATGGCCGACCTCGTGGACCAGTACGGCCTGGTCTCCGTCTCCACCCGCGGAAGACCCCTGACCCGTACGCAGGAGACCCTGCTGCTGGGCATGATCACGGGGATGCTGTCCGCCGAGCGGCACGCGGGGGTGGGCCGGTGAACCTGTCCCGTTCGATGCGCAAGCTGTGCACCGTGCTGACGTCCTCGCTCGAACTGGAGGCGCCGGCGGATCCGCAGACCCTCTTCCGCGCCCTGTGCGACGCCATGAGCCGCACGCGCGGCGGGCGGCCCATCGTCCTGCGCTTCGAGCGCTTCCCCACCGAGCTGACCACTTCGGGTCTCTGGCTGAACATGGAGAAGTACGACATCGTGGTCGTGGAGAAGTACACGACGCCGGACCACCAACTGGTCATCCTGGGGCACGAGCTGTGGCACATGAACGCGGGGCACTGCGGTGAGCACGGCCACCGGGCGGCCGACGCGGCCCGGTCCCTGCCGGACGCCTCCTCGCTGACGTACGCGAGCGTGGCCGCCCGCTCCCACTACGAGGACGCCCAGGAGATAGAGGCCGAGCGGTTCGGTCTGATGCTCGGCGACCGGTGCCGGCCGTGGCTGGCGGGCGGCGAGTCCTCCGGCGGCGGGCGCAAGGACGGCGTGGCGGGCCGGATCGGCAGCGCGCTGGGCTACCGCGGGCCGATCGGCTGACGTTGACCTCGGACAAGTACTACATCCCGTACCTCATCCCGGCGGCCATCCTCACCCTGGCCCTGGCCATCCGGCTGCCGGTGATCATGAGGTTCTGGCGGATCGACCCGAACGTGCGCTCCCTGGGCGGCCTGCTCCTGCTGGGCTCGGCGGTCTTCTACTTCGGCCGGCCCAAGACCCTCGCCCTGCTCAACAGCTCGACGGGCGTCAGCAACTTCGCGGCGCCGCTGGTCTACTCGCTGCTGACGCTGTTCTGCGCCTCCTGCCTGGTCATGGTCATCCACTGGCGCGGGGGCGATCCCCGGCGGGTGCGGCGGACCATCTGGACCATCTGGTCCGTCTACGCGTCCGTGGTCGCCGGCCTGTGGGTGACGTTCGCCTTCGCCGACGTGCCGGTGGAGCGGCTGCGGGACCTGGACACCTACTACGCCAACACCCCCTGGATGCGCGAGCACATCCTGCTGTACCTGGGGGCCCACACGGCCGCCTGCCTGATCACCGCGACGGTCATCCGGAGCTGGCTGCGCGAGGTGACGGGCTGGCTGCGGGCGGGCCTGGTGTTCCTGGTCTTCGGGTTCGTCCTGAACCTCGCCTACGACGCCGTGAAGCTGATCGCGGTGGTGGCCCGCTGGACCGGGCACGACCTGGACTGGCTCAGCACGTACGTGGCCCCGCCCATCGCCTCGGTGTGCGCCCTGTTCGTCGCGGTGGGCTTCATCCTGCCGCACGCCGGCCAGGCGGCGCAGGTGCTGTGGACGGACTACCGCCAGTACCGCTCCCTGGCCCCGTTCGTGCGTGAGCTGGACGGGCTGGACACCGGTTCGCTGCGGCTGCCCCGGCGGACGCCGCTGAGCCGGCGCCTGGTCCAGCGCAGGACGCTGATCAGCGACGGGCTGCTGCGGCTGCAGCCGTACATGGACCCGGGGGTCCGGGGGAGGGCCCTCGCCGAGGCCCTGGCCCGCGACGAGGCGCCCGACCGGGCGGCGGCGACGGCCGACGCCGTGGCGGTGGTCGTGGCGGTGCGCAGCCTGCGCCGGGGCGTTCCGCCGGTGGCGGGGGCGGTGGCCGGTCCGGGGGCTGTGGACGGGGCCGGGGCGGGCCCGGGCGGTGTTCCGGCGCGGGAAGCGGCCGGGGTCCCCGTACCGGGGTCGGCCGGGGGGCCGGACCTGGTCGCGGTGGCCCGGGCCCTGCGCCGCTCCGCCGTCGTCGGTTCCTTCCGCGAGCGGTCCTGAGGGGTCCGCCGGGCCGGTCCCGGGCCAGTCCCCCGGGCCGGTTCAGGCCGGGGGTACGAGGGTGAACCAGTGGTCGAGCAGGGCCGGGTCGCCGGTGACCTCCAGTGCGGTGGCGGGGAGGCGCTGCCAGAGGAACAGGGTGAGGTCACCGGCCGTGCCCGCGGCCTCGACGGCGACCGGGCCCGTCCCGCCCGGCTCCAGGCGCAGCTCGTCCCCGGCGAACTCCACGGTCCAGGACTCCGGGC
>NZ_JBHVUQ010000166.1:0-16469 GCF_042884105.1 Streptomyces sp. NPDC058157 | reverse complement strand
CGATGAGGCTGACGGAAAACCCCCAGACCGGCTCTGAGACCGCCCAGGTCGGACCCCGACCCTCGTGGTGCCGAGCGGCTGTCCGCGTCCGCCCCGGCCGGACCCCGCCCGGCGGATGGCCCGGCCGGCCTCCGCTCCCGCCCCGGCGGGACCCCGCCCCCCCCCGACGGGGCGATGGCGGGCCCGCGCATGTCACGGCTGCGCTGCAAGCGTGGACGCCCCGGCCGGGGGTGGTGGGGGTCCTCGTAGAATCGGCGCGTGGATACGACCCTGGATGACCCCCTCGTCGGGCGCGTGCTCGACGGCCGCTACCGCGTCGACGCGCGCATCGCCGCAGGCGGCATGGCGACGGTCTACCGGGCGCTCGACACCCGCCTCGACCGCGTTCTCGCGCTCAAGATCATGCACCCGGACCTGGCCGCCGACGCCGGCTTCGTGGACCGTTTCATCCGCGAGGCGAAGTCCGTGGCCCGCCTCGCGCACCCCAACGTCGTCGCCGTCTTCGACCAGGGCACCGACGGCCCGTACACCTACCTCGCCATGGAGTACGTCTCCGGCTGCACCCTGCGCGACGTCCTGCGCGAGCGCGGCGCGCTCGCGCCCCGGGCCGCGCTCGACATCCTGGAGCCGGTCCTCGCCGCCCTCGGCACCGCCCACCGGGCCGGCTTCGTCCACCGGGACATCAAGCCCGAGAACGTCCTGATCGGCGACGACGGCCGGGTCAAGGTCGCCGACTTCGGCCTCGTCCGCTCCGTGGACGCCGCCACCCAGACCACCGGCTCCGTCCTCGGCACTGTCTCCTACCTCGCGCCCGAGCAGATCGAGGACGGGGTCTACGACACCCGCGTGGACGTCTACGCATGCGGCGTCGTCCTGTACGAGATGCTCACCGGCTCCAAACCCCACACCGGCGGTACACCCGCCCAGGTGCTGTTCCAGCACCTCAACGAGGACGTGCCGCCCCCTTCGGCCGCCGTTCCCGGGCTCCACGCGGCCCTCGACGAGCTCGTCGCCCAGGCCACCGCCCGCGCCCCCGAGCTGCGTCCCGCGGACGCCGCCGGCCTGCTGGGCATAACCCGCGAGGCCCGGGCCCGGATCGGCGAGGCCGAGCTCGACGCCGTGCCGCCGCAGGCGCGGTCCGCCGAGCGGTCCGCCGCCGAGGACCGCACCAGCGTGATCCCGCGCCCGCTGGCGGGCCAGGCCGCCGAGCCCGTCCTGCACCACACCTCCCGCCTGGAGCGGCCCGTCGCCCCGGCGCCGCAGGCGCCCCCGACTCCCCGCCGGCAGCGCCGCGGCATGTTCCTCGTCATCGCGGGGGTCCTGCTGGCCCTCGGCCTCGGCACCGGCGTCTGGTACATCACCGCCGGCCAGTTCACCAAGGTCCCCAACCTCCTCGGCAAGACCGAGGACCAGGCCAGGGCGGAGCTGTCCGCCGCCGGCCTCGGGGTCAAGAAGGTCGACCGGAAGTTCAGCGAGGCGTTCGAGCGCGGGACGGTCATGGACTCCGACCCCGTCGGCGGCAAGCAGATCCGCGGCAACGGCGCGGTGACGCTCACCGTCTCGCGCGGCCCCGAGCTGGTCAGCGTGCCCGACCTCAAGGGCCGCCCGCTGGAGGACGCCAAGGCCGAGCTGACGAAGGCGGGTCTGGCACCCGGCATCGTCACCCAGGCGTTCAGCCAGGACGTGGCCCAGGGCTCCGTGATCTCCACCGACCCGGCCGGCGGCCAGAAGCGGGCCCCCGACTCGGCCGTCGCCCTCCAGGTCAGCAAGGGCCGCCCGGTGCAGGTCCCGAACGTCACCGGACAGCCCGCCGACCAGGCGCGCGCCGCGCTGGAGACCCTCGGCCTGAAGGTGGCCACCGCCCCGGACCAGGTCAACTCCCCCGCGCCCGCCGGAACGGTCGCGAACCAGTCGGTCGCCGCGGGCACCCAGGCGGCCGGCGGGGACACCGTCACGCTGACCCTCTCCAAGGGCCCCCGCCCCGTCCCGGTGCCGAACGTCGCCGGTCAGGACGTGGACACGGCCCGCAAGACCCTGGAGGCCCTGGGCTTCAAGGTCAAGGTGGAGCGCCCGTTCCTCTCCTTCAGCAGCACGGTGGACACCCAGTCGGTGCCCGCCGGGCAGAGCGTCCCCGAGGGCAGCACGATCACCATCAAGACCAAGGGGCTCTGAGCAGCGGTGCTTCGCAATCCCGTGGGCGGGCACGTGCCCGTCGCCGGCGGGCTCGCCTCGGTGGGCCTGACGTACGCCCGTGAGCTGCGCGCGGAGGCCGTCCAGGTCTTCGTGGCCAACCCGCGCGGCTGGGCCACCCCGACCGGGAACCCGGCGCAGGACGAGCTGTTCCGGGCCCGGTGCGCCGAGGAGTCGGTCCCGGCGTACGTGCACGCCCCGTACCTGATCAACTTCGGCTCGCACACCGAGGCGACGGTGGAGAAGTCGGTGGAGTCGCTGCGGCATTCGCTGCGCCGGGCCCGGGAGATCGGCGCGCTCGGAGTGGTCGTGCACACCGGCTCGGCCACCGGCGGCCGTCCGCGTGAGGCGGCGTACGCGCAGGTCAGGGAGCACATGCTGCCGCTGCTGGACGAGCTGACGCACGAGGACGACCCGTTCCTGCTGCTGGAGTCGACGGCGGGCCAGGGCTCCTCGCTGTGCTCGCGGACCTGGGACTTCGGCCCGTACTTCGACGCCCTGGACCACCACGAGAAGCTGGGCATCTGCCTGGACACCTGCCACATCTTCGCGGCGGGCCACGACCTGGCCGAGCCGGGCGGCACGAAGCGGACGCTGGACCTGCTGGTGGACGCGGTCGGCGCGGGCCGGCTCAAGCTGATCCACGCCAACGACTCCAAGGAGGGCGTCGGCGCCCACAAGGACCGGCACGCCAACATCGGGCAGGGTCACATCGGCCGGGAGGCCTTCGCCGAGCTGTTCTCGCACCCGGAGACGGACGGCGTACCGCTGATCATCGAGACGCCGGGCGGCAAGGAGGGGCACGCGTCGGACGTGGCCCTGCTGAAGGAGCTCCGCGACCTGCACTGACACCACGGAAATCCTTGAGGGAATACCCCTGGGGGGTATACGGTTCCACCAGTCGGCGGGACCGCCACCCGGCGTTCCGCCAGACCTTCAGGGGGTAGTCATGGAGCAGGCGCACGAGCACCACGAACATCACGGGCACGAGGGTCACCACGGGCACGAGGGCCACGAGGGTCACGCAGGCCACGGCAATCAAGCGGCCCACGGCAACCACGCCGCCCACGCCCACCACGCCGGACCCGTCAGCTGGGGCATGGCCGCCAAGGCGACGCTCCACTGCCTCACCGGCTGCGCCATCGGCGAGGTGCTCGGCATGATCATCGGCACCGCGCTGGGCTGGGGGAACCTCCCGACGATGATCGTGGCGATCGTCCTCGCGTTCTTCTTCGGCTACGCCCTCACCCTGCGCGGCATCCTGGCCGCCGGCGTGGACTTCCGTTCGGCCGTCCGGGTGGCGCTCGCCGCGGACACCCTGTCGATCGCCGTCATGGAGCTGATCGACAACGGCGTCATCGCCGTCTGGCCGGGCGCCATGGACGCCCACCTCTCCGAGGCCCTGTTCTGGATCGTCCTGGTGATCTCGCTGGCGCTCGCCTTCGTCGTCACCACCCCGGTCAACAAGTGGATGATCGGCCGCGGCAAGGGCCACGCCGTCGTCCACCAGTACCACCACTGAGGACGCTCAGAGCTCCGGACCGTCCCCCGGCCCCTCCTGGTACGAGTACCGCTGCTCGCGCCAGGGGTCGCCGATGTTGTGGTAGCCGCGTTCCTCCCAGAAGCCGCGGCGGTCGGCGGTCATGTACTCCACCCCGCGGACCCACTTCGGGCCCTTCCAGGCGTACAGGTGCGGGACCACCAGGCGCAGCGGGAAGCCGTGTTCGGCCGTCAGCGGTTCGCCACCCATGTGGGTGGCGAAGACGGTCCGGTCGGAGGCGAAGTCCGCGAGTCTCAGGTTGGAGCTGAACCCGTACTCGGCCCACACCATCACATGCGTGACCTGCGGGGCGGGCGGCGCCAGGGCCAGGATCTCGCGGGCCAGCACCCCGCCCCATTCGGCGCCCTGCATGCTGAACTTGGTGACGCAGTGCAGGTCGGCCACCACGGTCTCGAACGGCAGCGCCGCGAACTGCTCGTGGTTCCAGCAGTGCTTCTCGCCGTCGGCCGTCGCCCCGAAGACGCGGAACTCCCAGCGGTCCGGCTTGAACTTGGGCACGGGACCGTAGTGGGTGACCGGCCAGCCCCTCTGCAACCGCTGCCCCGGAGGGAGCTCGAGCTGCTCTGCTCCCGGAAATTCCCGGCTGTCCGGCTGACCCATGCCTCCATGGTGACAGACGTGGCGGGGTGGTCACGACCAGGTACGAAACGAAACGGGCAACTAGCGGCAACTCCCACTAAGGAGGCACTTACTGGACGGCCCCACACGGCGGTGCAAAGATGCGCGCACTGCCCAGTCACCTAGCTGACATTGCTTGGAAGGAGCCTCTGCGATGCAGGGCGACCCCGAGGTCCTCGAGTTTCTGAACGAGCAGCTGACCGGCGAGCTCACGGCCATCAACCAGTACTGGCTGCACTACCGCATCCAGGACAACAAGGGGTGGACCAAGCTCGCCAAGTACACGCGTGAAGAGTCCATCGACGAGATGAAGCACGCGGACAAACTCACCGAGCGCATCCTCATGCTCGACGGCCTGCCGAATTACCAGCGCCTCTTCCACGTGCGCGTCGGCCAGACGATCACGGAGATGTTCCAGGCCGACCGGCAGGTCGAGGTGGAGGCCATCGACCGC
Source organism: Streptomyces sp. NPDC058157 (assembly GCF_042884105.1). Lineage (NCBI taxonomy): Bacteria > Bacillati > Actinomycetota > Actinomycetes > Kitasatosporales > Streptomycetaceae > Streptomyces > Streptomyces sp. NPDC058157. The sequence goes on along the minus strand of NZ_JBHVUQ010000166.1, from coordinate 11,646 downwards.
CTCAAGCGCGGCATCGAGGTCATGCGCGGGAAGGGCGACATCACCTCCGCGCGCCTCTTCGAGGAGATCCTTGAGGACGAGGAGCACCACATCGACTACCTCGACACCCAACTGGAGCTCATCGAGTCCCTGGGCGAGGCGCTGTACATCGCCCAGCTCATCGAACAGCCCAGCTGAGGGTCTAGAGGGCTCTAGGCGGCTTCGGCCAGCCGCACCGGAGCCGGGTCGGCGGCGAGGACGGCGGCCGCGTTGCCCTTCTCCAGCAGTTCCCGGCGCGGGCACGCGCCACGGCCCAGCAGGCCCTGGATGGTCCGCACGCAGGAGCCGCAGTCCGTGCCGGCCTTGGTGGCCGAGGCGATCTGGCGGGGGGTGCAGGCCCCGGCCGCCGCGTGTTCCTTGACCTGCTTGTCGGTGACCCCGAAGCAAGAGCAGACGTACACGCGGTTCACCTCCCTGAGCGGAATGGTTCTTGCAGCCATCCCCGGTGCGGTGAGGCTTACCTAACCGTACCCAAAGTTAGGTAAGCCTAAAAGGCCCGGAGACGAGGATGGGGCGCGGATCACATGGATCCGCGCCCCGTCCTCACTCAGAGCTCATAAGCCCGTCACTGGTCGCGGTACATCTCCGCCACCAGGAACGCCAGGTCCAGGGACTGGCTGCGGTTGAGACGCGGGTCGCAGGCCGTCTCGTAGCGCTGGTGCAGGTCGTCGACGAAGATCTCGTCGCCGCCGCCCACACACTCGGTGACGTCGTCACCGGTGAGCTCGACGTGGATGCCGCCCGGGTGGGTGCCCAGCGCCTTGTGGACCTCGAAGAAGCCCTTGACCTCGTCGAGCACGTCGTCGAAACGGCGCGTCTTGTGGCCGGAGGCCGCCTCGAAGGTGTTGCCGTGCATAGGGTCGGTGACCCAGGCGACGGTCGCACCGGACGCGGTGACCTTCTCGACCAGCTCGGGGAGCTTGTCGCGGACCTTGTCGGCGCCCATGCGGACGACGAAGGTCAGCCGGCCCGGCTCGCGCTCGGGGTCCAGACGGTCGATGTACGTCAGCGCCTCGTCCACCGTGGTGGTCGGGCCGAGCTTGATGCCGATCGGGTTGGCGATCTGCGAGCAGAACTCGATGTGCGCGTGGTCCAGCTGGCGGGTGCGCTCACCGATCCAGACCATGTGGCCGGAGGTGTCGTACAGCTTGCCGGTACGGGAGTCCGTACGGGTGAGGGCGCCCTCGTAGTCCAGCAGCAGGGCCTCGTGCGAGGCGTAGAACTCCACCGCCTTGAACTCGGCCGGGTCCGTGCCACAGGCCTTCATGAAGTTCAGGGCGTTGTCGATCTCCCGCGCGAGCTGCTCGTAGCGCTGCCCGGACGGGGAGGACTTCACGAAGTCCTGGTTCCAGGCGTGCACCTGGCGCAGGTCGGCGTAACCGCCGGTGGTGAAGGCGCGCACCAGGTTCAGCGTGGAGGCCGACGCGTGGTACATGCGCTTCAGGCGCTCCGGGTCCGGGACGCGGGCCTCTTCGGTGAAGGCGAAGCCGTTGACCGAGTCGCCGCGGTAGGTCGGCAGGGTCACGCCGTCGCGGGTCTCGGTGTCCTTGGAGCGCGGCTTGGAGTACTGGCCCGCGATGCGGCCGACCTTGACGACGGGCACGGAGGCCGCGTACGTCAGGACGGCGCTCATCTGGAGCAGGGTCTTCAGCTTGGCGCGGATGTGGTCGGCGGAGACGGCGTCGAAGGCCTCGGCGCAGTCGCCGCCCTGAAGCAGGAACGCCTCGCCCTTGGCGACGGCTCCCAGGCGGGCGCGCAGCTGGTCGCACTCGCCCGCGAAGACGAGCGGAGGATACGACTCGAGGTCCGCGACGACAGCGCGCAGGGCCTCGGCATCGGGGTACGAAGGCTGCTGCGCCGCGGGAAGGTCTCGCCAGGTCGCCTTGGCGGCGAGGGCGTGGGTTTCAGCGTTCACGGTCACCTCGTACACATTACGGCGTCATTCGCCGTGTCCGGCCGGACGACCACCAGGTGAGACGGTGTCGCCCGATGGCTCGAAGGCCAGCGGACCCGGGATGAACGGAATTCAAGGTTCATCCCACAAAAGAGGCGGGATGCGGCAGGGAGCGGCCCGCGTGGGCTAGGGTGCCTCCCATGTACGCGCTCTCCGTCCAGAACTGGTGGTGGTCCGCTCCCGGCGGCCCGCCCCTCGTGCGTACCCACTGACACGAGCGACACCAAGGCCGCCCCGAGGGGCGGCCTTCTGCGTACGCAGGCAGAACCGGGGCCGCCCCTCCTCCCGACACCCACCGGAAGGACGCCCGCCCCATGGCCCAGCCCGAGTTCTCCCCGTTCTCCCTCTCCCGGCTCCTCGACGAGGACGCCCCGCCCTTCGCGCTGCTGCGCCGGCGCACCCCCGGCCGCGACCACGACACCGTCGAGGTGCTCCTCGGCCCGGTCCACGAGGCCGACCGGCTGGCCGACCTGCCGGTCGGCGAGCTGCCCACCCTGGCGCTGGTCCCGTTCCGGCAGATCCGCGAGCGCGGGTTCGACGTGCGCGACGACGGCACTCCCCTGGCCGTACTGGCCGCCGAGGAGGCCTACGAGATCCCGCTCGCCGAAGCCCTGGCCGCCCTCCCGGACCACGGCGTACGGGTCGAGGGCGGCGGCTTCGACGTCGGCGACGAGGAGTACGCGGCCACCGTCGAGCGGGTGATCCGCGACGAGATCGGCCGCGGCGAGGGCGCGAACTTCGTGATCCGGCGGACGTACGGGGGCCGGATCGACGGTTTCGGCCGGGCCGACGCCCTGGCCCTGTTCCGGCGGCTGCTGGAGGGCGAACGGGGCGCGTACTGGACGTACGTGGTCCACACGCCGGACCGCACCCTGGTGGGGGCCAGCCCCGAGGTCCACGTCCGCATGACGGGCGGCACGGTGGTCATGAACCCCATCAGCGGCACCTACCGCTACCCGGCCGCAGGCCCCACGGCCGACTCCCTCCTCGCCTTCCTCGGCGACCGCAAGGAGACCGAGGAGCTGTCGATGGTGGTGGACGAGGAACTGAAGATGATGTGCACGGTCGGCGACATGGGCGGCACCGTCGTCGGCCCCCGCCTGCGGGAGATGGCCCACCTCGCGCACACCGAGTACGAGCTGCGCGGCCGCTCCTCGCTGGACGTCCGGGAGGTGCTGAAGGAGACCATGTTCGCGGCGACGGTGACCGGCTCGCCGGTGCAGAACGCCTGCCGGGTGATCGAACGGTACGAGGACGGGGGCCGCGGCTACTACGCGGGTGCCCTGGCCCTGCTCGGGGTGGACGCGTCCGGCGCCCAGACCCTGGACTCCCCCATCCTGATCCGCACCGCCGACATCGCCCCGGACGGGAGGCTGCGGGTCCCGGTCGGGGCCACCCTGGTCCGCCACTCGGACCCGCGGGGCGAGGTGGCCGAGACGCACGCCAAGGCGGCCGGGGTGCTGGCCGCGCTGGGCGTGCGCGAGGCCGCGCCCCGGCCCGTCGCCTCCGGCGGCGCCCGGCTGGCGGACGACCCCCGGGTCCAGGCGGCGCTGGCCGCGCGGCGGGCGGACCTGGCGCCGTTCTGGCTGCGGATGCAGGAGCGGCTGCCCGCGGCCGGGGGGCACGCGCTGGTGGTGGACGGCGAGGACACCTTCACGGCGATGCTCGCGCACGTGCTGCGGGCGGCGGGCCTGTCGGTGACGGTACGCCGCTACGACGAGCCGGGGCTGCGGGAGGCGGCCCTGGCCTGGGCGGGCCCGATCGTGCTGGGCCCGGGCCCGGGCGACCCCTCCGACCCGGCGGACCCGAAGATGCGGATGCTGCGCGGGCTGGCGGGCGAACTGCTCGCCTCGCACCGGGGCGGGCTGCTCGGGGTCTGCCTGGGGCACGAACTGCTGGCGGCGGAGCTCGGCCTGCCCCTGGTCCGCAAGGCGGAGCCGGCGCAGGGGGCGCAGGTGCGGATCGACCTCTTCGGGCGGCCGGAGGTGGTCGGCTTCTACAACACGTACACCGCCGCCTGCGACGCGGAGACGGAGGCGGAGCTGGCGGCGCACGGGGTCGAGGTCTCCCGCGACCCCCTCACGTCCGAGGTCCACGCCCTGCGCTGCGCGGCGCGCGGCTTCGCGGGCGTCCAGTTCCACCCGGAGTCGGTACTCACCCTGCGGGGGGCGGCCCTCGTCGCCGACCTGGTCCGCGCCGTGGTCCCGGCGGGACGTCGGGGGTAGCCCGGGGGGGCGGCCCTGCGGGGCCGCCCCCGGCCGTCAGGCCGGGCCCGGGACGAGGGTGTTCTCGGAGCGGCGGCCCGCGAGGTAGTCGGCCACGTTCCGGACGGTCGCCTCGATGATCTGCCCCACCGCGTCGTGCGTGTAGTACGCCTGGTGGGAAGTGACGAGCACGTTCGGAAACGTGATCAGCCGCGCGAGCGTGTCGTCCGGCACCGCCTCCAGGGACTTGTCCAGGAAGAACACCCCCGCCTCCGCCTCGTACACGTCCAATCCGACCCCCGCGAACCGCCCCGCCCGCAACTCCCCGACCAGCGCCTCCGTGTCGACCAGCCCGCCCCGGCTGGAGTTCACCAGGATCGCGTCGTCCTTCATCACCGCCAGCGCCCGCGCGTCGACCACGTGCCGGGTCGCCTCCAGCAGCGGCACGTGCAGGCTGATCAGGTCCGCCGCGGCGAACAGCTCCTCCTTCGCCACGTACGTCATCCCCAGCTCCACGCACGCCGGGTTCGGCGCGAGGTCCCAGCCCAGCAGCCGCATCCCGAACCCGTGCGCGATCCGCGCGAACGCCTCGCCGATCTTCCCCGTCCCCAGCACCCCCGCCGTCCGCCCCCGCATGTCCCGGCCCATCAGCCCGTTCAGCCGGAAGTCGAAGTCCCGGGTGCGGTTCGAGGCGCGGACGATGCGCCGGTTCACGGCCATGGCGAGGGTCCAGGCGAACTCGGCGACCGAGTAGGGGGAGTAGTACGAGACCCGGCTGACGGTCAGCCCCAGCCGCCGGGCCGCGTCGAGGTCGATGTTGTTGAAGCCGGTGGACCGCTGGGCGATCAGCCGGGTCCCGCCCGCCGCCAGGACGTTCAGGACCCGGCCGCCCAGGTCGGCGTTGACGCTGGAGGAGACCACCTCGTACCCGGCGGCGATCGGCGCGGTGTCCTCGTCGAGGAAGACGTCGAGGCAGCGGACCTCGTGCCGGCCCTGCCCCGCGAAGGCCCGTTGCAGGAGGGGTTCCTCGTCGGCGGTCACCCCGAAGGCCAGGATCTCCACGCTCAGCTCACTCCCGGAAGGTCGGACCAGAGGCCGGCATCGTGTCGCTTTCCTCACGATACGTCCCGTGGTCCGACCTCCCGCAGAGGCGGGGCGGCGGCTCAGCGGCGGCTCAGCCGAAGAAGACCCCGGCCTCCTCGTACAGCGCCGGGTCCACCGTCTTCAGCCGCGCCGTGGCCTCGGCGATCGGCACCCGCACGATGTCCGTCCCCTTCAGCGCGACCATCTTCCCGAAGTCCCCGTCCCGCACCGCGTCGATCGCGTGCAGCCCGAACCGGGTGGCCAGCCAGCGGTCGAAGGCGCTCGGGGTGCCGCCGCGCTGGATGTGCCCGAGGACCGTCGTACGGGCCTCCTTGCCGGTCCGCGCCTCGATCTCCTTCGCCAGCCACTCCCCCACGCCCGACAGCCGGACGTGCCCGAAGGAGTCCCGGGAGACGGCGTCCTTGAGCACCAGGTCGCCGTCCTTGGGCATGGCCCCCTCGGCCACCACCACGATCGGCGCGTAGCTCGCCGTGAAGCGGGAGGTCACCCAGGCGCAGACCTGGTCCACGTCGAAGCGCTGCTCGGGGATGAGGATGACGTTCGCCCCGCCCGCCAGCCCCGAGTGCAGGGCGATCCAGCCGGCGTGCCGGCCCATCACCTCGCAGACCAGCACCCGCATGTGCGACTCGGCCGTGGTGTGCAGCCGGTCGATGGCCTCCGTCGCGATACCGACGGCCGTGTCGAAGCCGAAGGTGTAGTCGGTGGCCGACAGGTCGTTGTCGATGGTCTTGGGCACGCCGACACAGGGGATGCCGTACTCCTCGTACAGCCGCGCGGCCACGCCCAGGGTGTCCTCGCCGCCGATCGCGATGAGCGCGTCGACCTCGGCCTTGGCGAGGTTCTCCTTGATGGCGCGGACCCCGTTCTCCGTCTTGAACGGGTTGGTGCGCGAGGACCCGAGGATGGTGCCGCCGCGCGGCAGGATCCCGCGGACGGCGGGGATGTCCAGCGGGACGGTGTCCCCCTCGACCGGCCCCCGCCAGCCGTCCTTGAACCCGACGAACCCGTACCCGTACTCCTGGACGCCCTTGCGGACGACGCCCCTGATCACCGCGTTGAGCCCGGGGCAGTCGCCACCGCCCGTGAGCACTCCGACCTTCATGGAATCTCCCTTCGCCATGACCGTCACGCTAGTGGTGACCCAGGTCACAGCGAGGGCCCTGGAGTGGACAATTCCGGTGGAATTACGGGGCGTTGCGTACGCGTGTTCACTCGTACGGGGAAGTAAGTACGACCGGTGGGTACGCCCGGACACCCTTACGCGTCGTCGAGCCCGCGCTCTATCGCGTACCGGACGAGCTCCACCCGGTTGTGCAGCTGGAGCTTGCCCAGGGTGTTCTGCACGTGGTTCTGCACCGTGCGGTGCGAGATGACCAGCCGCTCGGCGATCTGCTTGTACGACAGCCCCTTGGCCACCAGGCGCAGCACCTCCGTCTCCCGGTCGGTCAGCTGCGGGGCCTTCGGCTCGTCGGCGGCGGCCGGCGCCGGGTCGGTGGCCAGGCGCCGGTACTCGCCGAGGACCAGTCCCGCCAGGCCCGGGGTGAAGACGGGGTCCCCGGCGGCGGTGCGGCGCACCGCGTCGATCAACTCCTGCGCCCCGGCGGACTTCATCAGGTAACCGGTGGCCCCCGACTTCACCGCCTCCAGCACGTCCGCGTGCTCCCCGCTCGCCGACAGGACCAGCACCCGCAGCGCGGGGTCGGTGCCGACCAGCTCCTTGCAGACCTGGACCCCGGGCATGCCGGGCAGGTTGAGGTCCAGGACCAGCACCCGGGGGGCGGCGGCGCGGGCGCGGCGCACCGCCTCGGGGCCGTCCCCGGCGGTGGCGACCACGTCGAAGCCGGCGGCGGCCAGGTCGCGGGCGACCGCGTCCCGCCACATCGGATGGTCGTCGACGACCATCACCTTGATGTCGTGGAGCTCGCCCGCGCCGCTGCCGACGCCCTCGCTGCCGCTGTCGTTCACTGGGTCCTCCCCCTCGGTACTTTCAGTTCCACTTCGGTGCCCTGCCCGGGGACGGACACCAGCTCGGCGCTGCCGCCGAGGTCGCGCAGCCGGCCCCGGATGGACAGGGCCACGCCCATCCGCCCCTCGCCCTCCGCCTGGTCGAGCCGGCCGGCCGGGATGCCCGGGCCGTCGTCCCGTACGGTCACGATCACCTCGTCGCCCCAGTCCTCGACCAGGATCCAGGCGCTGGCCCCCTCCCCGGCGTGCTTGCGCACGTTGTCCAGGGCGGCGCCCACGGCCGCGGCCAGCTCCCGCGCGGCGGGCGCGGGCAGCTGCACCGGGGCGCCCGGCTCGGCGAAGCTCACCCGCGAACCGGCGTGCGGGGCCAGCAGGGCCCGCAGGTCCAGCTCGCCCTCGTCGCCGCCCGGCTCCTCCACCTCGTACGTGTCCACCAGCGCGCCCAGCGCCCCGTCGCGCGAGACCCGGGAGGGGCGGACCAGCCCGCTGGAGACCAGGGTGCGCAGCGCCACCTCCTGCTCCCCGGCCATCCGGCCCAGCTCCGCGGCTTCGCCGCCCAGCTCGGTGCCCCGCCGCTGGACCATGGCGAGGACCTGGAGGACCCCGTCGTGGATGTCGCGGGCGAGGCGTTCGCGCTCCCGGGTCGCCGCCTCGATCTCCAGGGCGCGGGCGAGGGTCGCCTCGCTGGCCCGGGCGACCTCGACGACGTAGCCGAGGGCTATGGAGGCGACCCAGACCAGCAGCACGTTGTGCAGGGTGTCCCGGGTGGGGTCGCCGCCGTGGATGGCGATGTTGGCGACGGCCACGAAGGTGGAGGCGATGCCGGCCCAGCGCCAGCCGCCCTTGAGGGCGAAGGCGAGGACCGAGCCGGCCGTCCAGATGCTGGGGAGGGTGGGGCCGCCCGCCTGGATGCGGGCGTGGGTGTCGGCGAGCGGGGTGAGGGCGATCCCGGCGAGGGCGACGGTGAGGTCCGCGGCCAGGAAGCCCCTGGTGCAGTGCGCCGCGCCGCCCACCCTGCGGTAGGTGGCCAGGGTCCAGACGGCGAGGACGGCGAGGTAGCCGGCCGCGACGCCGGGCCGGACGAAGTCCTTGTGGGCGAAGGCGAACAGCAGCACCGCGTAGACCATGGTGAGCAGCCGGTACGCGGTCAGCGCCCGCCACAGCGGCTGCTCGACCGACATCCGCACGACGCGCTCGCGCTTCGCCGCCATCTCCCCCACCCCCGCCGCGCGGACGGCAGCCTGCCGCCCCCAGGACCTACTCCGCGCCGCCGACGCCCTGCTCGCCCTTGTCGCCCTTGTCGCCCTTGTCGCCCTTGTCCGCCTTCGCGGAGTCCTTTGCGGAGTCCTTTGCCGCCTTGGCGGCCTTCTCCGCGTCCGCGATCTGCCGCTTGGCGGCCGTCGCATAGATGTCGACGTACTCCTGGCCGGAGAGCTTCATGATCTCGTACATGACCTCGTCGGTCACCGAGCGCAGGATGAAGCGGTCCCCGTCCATGCCCTGGTAGCGGCTGAAGTCCAGCGGCTTGCCGATCCGGATCCCCGGGCGCATCAGCTTGGGGACCACCTTGCCGGGCGGCTGGATCTTCTCGGTGTCGATCATCGCCACCGGGATCACCGGCGCACCGGTGGCCAGCGCCACCCGGGCCAGGCCGCCGGGCTTGCCCCGGTAGAGGCGGCCGTCGGGTGAACGGGTCCCCTCGGGGTAGATACCGAACAGCTCCCCGCGCTCGATGACCTCGATGCCGCTCTTGATGGCGGCCTCGCCCGCACCGCGCGCGCCGGAGCGGTCCACGGGGAGCTGGCCGACGCCCTTGAAGAAGGCCGCGGTCAGCTTGCCCTTGACCCCGGGGGAGGTGAAGTACTCCGCCTTCGCGATGAAGGTCACCTTCCGGTCCAGCACGGCCGGGAGGAAGAAGGAGTCGGAGAAGGACAGGTGGTTGCTCGCGAGGATCGCCGGCCCCTCCGCGGGAATGTTCTCGAGGCCCTCCACCCACGGCCTGAAGGCGAGCTTCAGGGACCCGCCGATGGAGAACTTCATTGCGCCGTAGATCAACTCGAAAGCCTTCCTGTGTCTGTCGATCAGACCATAACCCGTGGCTCCGCCGAGAGCGCCCGACGACCCTGGTCGGTGTCATCCCGGTCGCGTACGGTGAAGTCACACAGCGCGACGCACCCGTACGTACCCGTACCTCGCACGCGTCATGGCCCCCGTCGAGTCGTTATGTCATCGTCCTCACCAATCAAGGAGACTGTGGTGCCCGTCCTCCCTGGAGCAGAGCCGTTCCGCCACGAGGGCGGAGAGGTGGGCGTGCTCCTCTGCCACGGCTTCACCGGTTCCCCGCAGTCGCTGCGCCCCTGGGCCGAGTACCTGGCCGAGCGCGGACTGACGGTCTCGCTGCCCCTGCTGCCGGGTCACGGCACGCGCTGGCAGGACATGCAGCTCACCGGCTGGCAGGACTGGTACGCCGAGGTGGACCGGGCGCTGCGGGAGCTGCTGGAGCGGTGCGAGCAGGTGTTCGCGTTCGGGCTCTCGATGGGCGGCGCCCTGACCCTGCGGCTGGCCGCCAAGCACGGGGAGGCGATCAGCGGCATCGTCCTCGTCAACCCGGCCAACAAGGTGCACGACCCGCTGGCCGTGACCCTCCCGGTGACCAAGCACTTCATCCGGTCCACGCCGGGCATCGCCAGCGACATCGCCAAGCCGGGCGCGGCCGAGGTCGGCTACGACCGGGTCCCGACGAAGGCGGCGCATTCGCTGAAGAAGTTCTTCCAGCTGGTCGACACCGAGCTGCCGCAGGTCACGCAGCCGGTGCTGCTGCTCCACAGCCCCCAGGACCACGTGGTCCCGCCGGTCGACTCGGAGCGGATCCTGGCGCGGGTGTCGTCGACCGACGTCACCGAGACCCTGCTGGAACAGAGTTACCACGTCGCGACGTTGGACCATGACGCGGAGCGGATCTTCGCGGACAGCTATGCGTTCGTCGGACGGCTCGCGGAGAGCGTCGGCAGGGAGGGGGCGGCCAGCGGTGGCTGAGCACGAGGAGTCCTCCGGGGGTGTGCCCCCGCTGGACGAGGAAGCGGCGTGGGCCGCGATCGTCGCCGGGTACGGGCAGGAACCGCCGGACCCGCCGGGGGCCCGTCCGTTCCGGCCCATCGAGAACCTGATGCTGCCGGAGGAGGACGTCCAGCCGGAGCCCCCGGCCGCCGCGCCGACGACGCCGACGGCCCTCGGCAGCTCGGTGGTCTTCGCCCCGGGCGTCGGCCTCGGCCCCCGCGACCACACCCCGGCGGAGCCGAAGGACGGGGACCTGGCGGGGGAAGGGGGCGACGAGGGCCACTTCGTCCCCCCGGAACCCCCGGAGCTCCCGCAGGCGGACACGACGGCGAAGTTCGCCTGGCTGGCGGTGGTTGGCGGCCCGGTCCTGCTGCTGCTGGCGGTACTGCTCCAGTGGGACATGACCTGGTGGCTCACCACCCTGGGCATCGGCGGCTTCCTGGGCGGCTTCGCCACCCTGGTGGCCCGCATGTCGGGCGACACCGATGACGACGACGACCCGGGACGCGGGGCGGTGGTCTAGGGGGGCGGCGGCGTACGGCCCCGCGGCGCGGGCCCGCCATCTCCCCCGCAAGGGGCCGGGGGCGGGTCGGCGACTGTCCACCCGCCTCCCCGGGTGTGGGGCGGTGGGTGGGGGACGGGATCCCGCGAGGCGGTGCTGAACAGCCGGCCGGCAGCGGGGAGGGCGGGACCCGACCCGGTCGGTCTCAGGGAGGGTTGGGGGCTTCCCGCCAGTCTCATCGTCCTTCCGCGTCGGGCCGCCCTGTCAAGGGCGCTCCTTCGTCGCGTCGCTTCGCGATCGCCTACGGCGACCCTTGACAGACCGTCCCGCCACGAAACGCCGAAGACTGCCGGGAACCCCCCAAAGGAACGGGACGGATGTTCCTGGGCCATGCGGCGGGATCAGGGATCAGGCGGCCCCCCGAGCGTCGCCTCGCCGGCCATCCGGGCCGTCATGCATACCCTGCGGAACCGCCTCCACGCACCAGATCGCTACGCGCTCCTCCCGTCTCAGCGTCCGCCGCCCGTCTGGGGCCGCTGCAGTAGCCGAAGGACGACGGATTCGTCATCCAGGGCCGTGGGCGCCCCAAATCGCTACGCGCTCCTCTCTCCTCGGCGTCTATCGACCGTCAGGGGCTGATACCCGCAGCAAAAGGCGACGGAATCGGCATCCGATAGCGGCGGGCGCATCAGATCGCTACGCGCTCCTCTCGTCTCGGCGTCCGGCCGCCGTCTTGGGTTGGTAGGCGAGCCACATGCCAATCGGCAGAGCATCCCGGCCCAAGACGGCCGCCGGACGCCGGAAATCGAGGAGCGCGTAGC
>NZ_JBHVUQ010000165.1:0-16631 GCF_042884105.1 Streptomyces sp. NPDC058157 | reverse complement strand
GCATATAGCCCCGCCGGCGATTGAGGCGCGGGGGTCCGGGGCGGAGCCCCGGTGAGCGGGAGAGGGGCGGGTAGGGGACACCGCCCCGCGCAGCGGCACCCGCCCGGCGCCCGGAGGTGGGCCGGGAAACGCCCGGCCAGGGCCTAGGCTGGCCGCTCGACCCCGCACCACCCTGGACCCGCATGCCCCCGAACCACCCCGCCCGCCGGCCCCTGGGGCGCGGCCCCGCCGCCCCGCAGGAACCGGCTGAGGCGCCCGCTGCGGCCCCGGCAGCCCCAGGAGGCATCGACGGCACCCCCGCGGCCTCCGCGGCCCCCGGTGACCCCCGGCAGGCCCCCGACGCGCCCCCCGCCGGAGGCGACGGCCGGTTCACGTTGCGGCTGGACAACTTCGAGGGCCCCTTCGACCTCCTGCTCCAGCTGATCTCCCGGCACAAGCTCGACGTCACCGAGGTCGCCCTCTCCCGGGTCACCGACGAGTTCATGGCGCACATCCGCGCCATGGGCCCCGACGGGGACCTCGACCAGACCACCGAGTTCCTCGTCGTCGCCGCCACCCTCCTCGACCTCAAGGCCGCCCGGCTGCTGCCCGCCGCCGAGGTGGAGGACGAGGCCGACCTCGCGCTCCTGGAGGCCCGCGACCTGCTGTTCGCCCGGCTGCTCCAGTACCGCGCCTACAAGCGGATCGCCGAGATCTTCGAGCACCGCGCCGCCGACGAGGGCCGCCGCTTCCCCCGGACCGTCGGGCTGGAGCCGCACCACGCCGACCTGCTGCCCGAGGTGGTCCTCGGCATCGGTGCCGACGGGCTCGCCCGCCTCGCGGTCAGGGCCATGCAGCCCCGGGCGAAGCCCGAGGTGTACGTCGACCACATCCACGCCCCGCTGGTCAGCGTCCGCGAGCAGGCGGGCCTCGTCGTGCGCCTGCTCAAGGCGCGCGGCGAGGCGACCTTCCGGGAGCTCACCGAGGACGCCCCGGACACCCTCACCGTCGTGGCCCGCTTCCTGGCGCTCCTGGAGCTCTACCGGGAGAAGGCCGTCGTCCTCGACCAGGAGGAGGCCCTGCTCACCCTCACCGTCCGCTGGTGCGGCGGGGACGGCGACGGCATGCCGACGGTGACCGACGAGTTCGACCGAGTCGTGGAGGTACGGGACTGATGGAGCTCGTGGAGCCCGGGGAGCTCAAGGGGGCCCTGGAGGCCGTCCTCATGGTGGTGGACGAGCCCGCGACCGCCGAGCACCTCGCCAAGGTGCTCGGACGCACCCCCCGGGAGGTCGCCGCCGCCCTCGCCGCCCTCGCCGACGAGTACACCGCGCAGCGCCGGGGCTTCGAGCTGCGCCCGGTCGCCGGGGGCTGGCGGTTCTACACCCGGCCCGAGTACGCGGAGGCCGTCGAGGCCTTCGTCCTGGACGGCCAGCAGGCCCGCCTCACCCAGGCGGCCCTGGAGACCCTCGCGGTCGTCGCGTACCGCCAGCCGGTCAGCCGATCGAGGGTCTCGGCGGTCCGCGGGGTCAACTGCGACGGGGTCATGCGGACCCTGCTCCAGCGGGGTCTGGTGGCCGAGGCGGGCACGGAACCCGAAACAGGTGCGATCCTGTACAGGACGACGAACTACTTTCTGGAGCGGATGGGCCTGCGCGGCCTGGACGAGCTCCCGGAGCTCGCGCCCTTCCTCCCCGAGGCGGACGCGATCGAAGCCGAGACGCAAGAAGGTGTGCCGTCGTTCGATCCGGACGCACCGGACACTGACGTAGACGACGACAAGACGACGGACATTTGATGCGAAGCAGCGGCAACGGCAACGGCGGCAACAGGAACAGCGGCGGCGGTGGCGGCGGCGGGCGCGGTGGCTCCCGCGGCGGCTCCTCCGGCGGTGGCGGTGGCTACCGCGGGGGCGGCTCCGGTGGCTCCCGCGGCGGCAGCGGCGGTGGCGCCCGCGGCGGCAGCTCCGGCGGCTCCCGCGGTGGCTACCAGGGCGGCGGCTCCCGCGGTGGCTACCAGGGCGGCTCCGACTCGCGCGACCGCGACCAGCCGGCCCCGCGCATCCGCAACCCGCGCCCCGAGGAGCGCCGCTACGACGTGGGCCCCGAGGGCGAGCGCAGCGGACGCAGCGGCCCCAAGGCCGGTGGCGGCGGTGCCCGTGGCGCGGCGGCGCGCGGCGGTGCCAAGGGCGGTCCCCGCACCCCCTCCCGTACCCCCGGCATCGGCGGCGCGGGCGGCCCGCGCAGCGGTCCGGGCAGCCGCAGCGGGCAGTCCCGCCCCCGCGAGCTGGACGCGCGGATCGAGGAGCGCGTGCGCGACCGGTACGCCGACAAGCCGGTGATCAAGACCCCGAAGACCTTCCCCGGCGCCGAGCTGGAGGGCGAGCGGCTGCAGAAGGTGCTGGCCCGGGCCGGCATGGGCTCGCGCCGCGCCTGCGAGGAGCTCATCGAGCAGGCCCGCGTCGAGGTCAACGGTGAGATCGTCACCGAGCAGGGCAAGCGCGTCCAGCCGAAGGACGAGATCAAGGTGGACGGCCTGACCGTCGCCACCCAGTCGTACCTGTTCTTCGCGCTGAACAAGCCGGCCGGCGTCGTCTCCACCATGGAGGACCCGGACGGCCGCCAGTGCCTGGGCGACTACGTCACCAACCGCGAGACCCGCCTCTTCCACGTCGGCCGGCTCGACACCGAGACCGAGGGCATCATCCTCCTCACCAACCACGGTGAGCTGGCCCACCGCCTCACGCACCCCAAGTACGGCGTGCAGAAGACCTACGTCGCCGCGATCACCGGCTCCCTGCCGCGCGACATCGGCAAGCGGCTCAAGGACGGCATCGAGCTGGAGGACGGGTACGCCCGTGCCGACAACTTCCGCGTCGTCGACCAGGTCGGCAAGAACTACCTGGTCGAGGTGACCCTCCACGAGGGCCGCAAGCACATCGTCCGCCGCATGCTGTCCGAGGCCGGCTTCCCGGTCGACAAGCTCGTCCGGACCGCCTTCGGCCCGATCGAGCTCGGCGACCAGAAGTCCGGCTGGCTGCGCCGCCTGACCAACACCGAGGTCGGCATGCTCATGCGCGAGGTCGGCCTCTAGCCCTCCCCGACACCCCCGTACGGAAGCCCGCGGTGCCACCGGCACCGCGGGCTTCCGCGTTCCCGGACGGGCTCTTGCCGGAGCGCACCCACCCTGTTTATAGTCAACCTGACTATTAAAGGGAGCGGGTGGCCCCATGGGCTGGTACATGAGCTGGACCGAGGTCCTCGGCTTCGCCACGGGCGCCGTGTGCGTCTGGCTGGTGGCGCGGCAGCACGTCGCCAACTGGCCGGTCGGCATCGCCAACAACGTGTTCTTCATCGTCCTGTTCGCCCAGGCCGGCCTCTACGCCGACGCCGGGTTGCAGATCGTCTTCATCGCCCTCGCCGCGTACGGCTGGTGGTCCTGGACCCACGGGGGTGGACCAGGAACCGCCGAGGCCCTGCCGGTGCGCCGCACATCGCGCGCCGCATGGCTCTGGCTGCTCGCGGCGGGGGCGGTGGGGACCGCCGCGCTGACCCTGCTCCTCGGCCGGGTCAGCGACTCCACCGTCCCCTTCTGGGACGCGCTCACCACCGCCCTCTCGCTCATGGCCACCTACGGGCAGTGCCGCAAGCTCCTGGAGTCCTGGTGGCTGTGGATCGCCGCCGACCTCGTCTACGTCCCGCTGTACGCCTACAAGGGGCTGTACCTGACCTCGGTCCTCTACGTGGGCTTCCTCGCCCTGTGCGTGGCCGGGTACGTCGGCTGGCGCCGGGCGCTCCCGGCACGCGGCGCCCGTACGGCCGAGGCCGCGGGAGCGGCCGCATGAGCGGCGGCCGGCGGTTCGGCCACGGGCTGGTGCTCGGCAAGTTCTACCCGCCGCACGCAGGCCACCACCACCTCGTGCGCACCGCCCAGGACCAGTGCGAGCGGCTGACCGTGCTGGTGTGCGCCGCCTCGGTGGAATCCGTCCCGCTCGCCGACCGGGTCGCCTGGATGCGCGAGGAGCACCCCGGCGCGGACGTCGTCGGCGCGGTCGACGACGTCCCCGTGGACCTGCACGACCCGGAGGTCTGGGAGGCGCACATGGCGATCTTCCGGGCGGCGGTGGGCCGGCCAGTGGACGCCGTCTTCACCTCCGAGGAGTACGGGACCGAGCTCGCCCGGCGCTTCGGCGCCGAGGAGGTCCTCGTGGACCCGGCGCGCAGCCTGTTCCCGGTCTCCGGGACGGCCGTACGGGCGGATCCGGCCGGCTGCTGGGAGTTCCTGGGACCGGCCGTACGGGCGGCGCTGACCCGGCGGGTCGTCGTGCTCGGCGCCGAGTCCACCGGCACCACGACCCTCTCGCGGGAGCTCGCCGCGCACTACCGGCGGCGCGGCGGGGTGTGGGCGAAGACCGGCTGGGTCGCCGAGTACGGGCGCGAGTACAGCGAGGAGAAGCTGGCCGCGGCCCGCGCGGTGGACCCGGCGGCCTCCTGGGAGCACATGACCTTCGCGTCTGCGGAGTTCCCCGTGATCGCCCGCAGGCAGGACGGGAACGAGGACCGGGCCGCCCGGCTGGGCTCGCCGGTGCTGTTCTGCGACACCGACTCCTTCGCCACGGGCATCTGGCACGAGCGCTACGTCGGCGGACGCAACCGCGAGGTCGAGGCGATCGCCGCGCGGACCCGGCGGGACCTGTACCTGCTGACGGACCACGAAGGGGTCCCCTTCGAGGACGACGGGCTGCGCGACGGACCGGAGCTCAGACCCTGGATGACCGCGCGCTTCCGGCGGGAACTCGCCCGCACGGGCAGGCGTTTCCTGGTGGTGGGCGGCGACCGGCGCGCGCGGCTGGAGCAGGCCGTCGCCGCCGTCGACGGCCTGCTGGCCGAGGGCTGGCAGTTCACCGCCCCCCTCCCGGAGCGCCGGTGAACCCCCCGGCGGCGGACGATGCCGCCCGCCCCGGCCCGGAGGCCGCCGCCTCCTACGACCCGTACGCCTTCGAGCCGTTCGCGGTGACCGTCGACCTGGCGGTGCTCACCGTGCGCGGCGGCGCCCTGCACGTCCTGCTGATCCGGCGCGGGCAGGAGCCGTACGCCGGGGCCTGGGCCCTGCCCGGCGGCTTCGTGCTGCCCCGGGAGTCCGCGGAGACGGCGGCGCTGCGCGAGCTCGCCGAGGAGACGGGCCTGCCGCCCGAGCTGGTCGGCGCCCTGCACCTGGAGCAGCTGCGCACCTACAGCGAACCGGACCGCGACCCCCGGATGCGGGTGGTCTCCGTCGCCTTCACCGCGCTCGTCCCCGACCTGCCCGAACCGGCCGAGGACGGCGGAGGGGACGCCGACCGGGCCCGCTGGGTGCCGGTGGCGCAGGCCTCCGGGCTCGCGTTCGACCACGGCCGGATCCTCGCGGACGCCCGCCTGCGGGTGGGCGCGAAGCTGGAGTACACCTGCCTCGCCACCGCCTTCTGCCCGCCCGAGTTCACCCTCGGGGAACTCCAGGCCGTCTACGAGACCGTCTGGGGCACCGGCCTGGACCGCCCCAACTTCCGCCGCAAGGTGCTCGCCACCCCCGGCTTCGTCGAAGCCGTCCCCGGAGCCGCCCGGCTCACCGGCGGCCGCGGCAAACCGGCCGCCCTCTACCGGGCCGGACCGGCGACCAGCCTCCACCCGCCCCTGCTGCGACCCACGGAAGGACCGACCCCGTGACCGCCCCCAAGCGCGCCGCGACCGGCGCCCTCATCGGCCTGGCCCTGGGCGACGCCCTCGGCTTCCCGACCGAGTTCGACGACGTCCCGGCCATCCTGGCCAAGACCGGCCCCTGGCGGCAGATGCGGCTGCCCCGCCCGGCGATCGTCACCGACGACACCCAGATGACCCTGGCCCTGGCCCGCGGGATACGGACGGCCGCCGAGCGCGGCCGCGTCGGCCCGCTGCGCCTGGCCCGGCCGGTGCGCGAGGAGTTCGTCGACTGGTACCACTCCCCGGAGAACAACCGCGCCCCCGGCCGCACCTGCCTGGTCGCCTGCGGCCTGCTGAACGACCCGGCGCGGGACTGGCGGGACGCCAGCCAGACCGGCTCCAAGGGCTGCGGCGCCAACATGCGCGTGGCGCCCGTCGGCCTGGTCCCCGGCTGGACGGACGAGGAGCGCGCGGGCGCCGCCCAGCTCCAGTCGGCCCTCACCCACGGCCACCCCACCGCCCTCGCCGCCTCCGACCTGACCGCCCGCGCCGTGCACCTCCTGGCGCAGGGCACCGAGGTGACGGGCCTGGTCGGGCGGCTGCGCTCGTACGCCCTGGAGAACCGCACCCGCTACCACGAGCGCTGGCTCGGCGACCTCTGGATGCGCACCGCCTCCGACGCCTCCCCGGAGTCCTTCATCGCCCGCGGCTGGGACGAGTGCCTGGCCGTCCTGGACCGGCTCACGGCGGCCCTGCGCACCCCCTCCCCGGAGACCGACCCCTGCCTGGCCACCGGCGAGGGCTGGATCGCCGAGGAGGCCCTGGCCACGGCCCTGCACTGCTTCCTGCTCTTCCCGGACGAACCCCTCCTGGCCCTGCGCCGCGCGGCCTGCACGGCGGGCGACTCGGACTCGATCGCCTGCCTGGCCGGCGCCTTCGCGGGCGCCCACCTCGGCGCGGACGCCTGGCCCCGCGACTGGGAGGGCGGCATCGAATACCGCGAGGAACTCCTGTCCTTCGGCACCCTCTGGGACGCGTGAGCCGTGCTGGACGCCCTGAGCATCGACCTCACCCCCGTCGTGGCGCAGCAGCCCGACCCGCTGCTGTTCGCCACGGTCTCGGGGGCCCATCTGTACGGGTTCCCCTCCCGGGACTCCGACGTCGACCTGCGCGGCGCCCACCTGCTGCCGCCGCGCGCCCTGCTCGGCCTGCGGGAGCCGGAGGAGACCCGGACCCGGATGTGGGACGAGGACGGGGTGGAGCTGGACCTCGTCACGCACGACCTGCGCAAGTTCGTCCGCCTCATGCTGCGCCGCAACGGCTACGTCCTGGAGCAGCTGCTGTCCCCCCTGGTGGTGCACACGACCCCGGCGCACGCCGAGCTGGTCGCGCTGGCGCCCGGCGTGCTGACCGGCCACCACGTGCACCACTACCGGGGCTTCGCGAACACCCAGTGGCGGCTTTTCGAGAAGACGGCCGAGCTCAAGCCGCTGCTGTACGCCTTCCGGGCGCTGCTGACGGGCATCCACCTGATGCGGGCCGCCGAGGTGCAGGCGCACCTGCCCACCCTGATCGGAGAGGTGCCGGAGGCGCCCCCGTACCTCGCCGAGCTGATCGCCGCCAAGGTGGCGGCCGAGCACGGCGGGTACGAAGGACCGGGCGTCGAGCGGGTCGCGCGGGACTTCGAGGCCCTGCACGCGGTTCTGGACGCGGCGCGGCTGGGTTCCTCGCTGCCGGAGTACGTGAGCGCGTACGAGGAACTCGACGAGTTCGTCGTGCGCCACCGGGAGGGTTAGGGCAGCGCCGACGCCCGGCGGGTGCGGTGGAGGAAGTCGGCGACGCGGGGGAGGTCCGGGGCGGCGGGGAGGGGGGTGGTGGTGAGGGCGGTGTCGGATTCCCCGGTCAGGCGGGTCATCCAGGTGTCGACCTCCTCCCAGGTCAGCTCGCCCCGCTTCACCGCCAGGAGGCGGTCGCGGTACGGGGTGGCGTCGACGTCCAGGCGGCCCGTGCGCAGCAGGTCTCGGCAGGACAGGAGCAGGCGCAGCAGGTGCATGGCGTGCTTCCAGCGGGGGGCGCCGTGCAGGCGGACGTCCGCGACGAGTTTGCGGTGCTGGCCGGCCGCGTAGCGGGTGAAGGTGGCGTGGGCCCGGCGGGAGAGGAAGGCGTCGCGCAGGGAGACGAGTTCCTCTCCCACCGGGGTGATCCGGTCCACCAGGGGCGAGTGCAGGCACTCCAGGATGTTCGGGTTGGCGCGCAGCGCGAGCTCGCAGAAGCGCTCCAGTTCCCAGGAGAACTCCTCCTCCCGCGGCCCCTCCACGTGCGTGGGGGGCTTGTCGAACCGCCAGTAGAGCGGCGTGGGGGCGAGGAAGACACCGCGCCGGTCGGTGTCGCTCGCCTCCGTGGCCAGCCCGAAGGCGCGGGAGCCCGTCACGCAGGCGTAGATCGTGTGGTCCCGGACCAGGGTGAGGTCGTCCATGCGGGGGAGGTTAGGCGGGCGGAGCGGGGCTAGGCGAGCGAGATTTCGCCGTTCGGGGCCACCTTGATCTGCTGCTCCGCCAGCGGGCGCGCCGCCGGGCCCTTGGCCACCGCACCGTCCGCGATCTGGAACCTGCTGCCGTGGCAGGGGCAGTCGATGGTGCCGTCCGCGACCTTGTCCACCAGGCAGCCCGAGTGGGTGCAGACCGCCGAGAAGCAGCGGAAGGACCCCGCCGTCGGCTGGGTCACCACCAGCTTCGCCTCCTTGAGGACCGTGCCGCCGCCGACCGGCACCTTCGAGGAGTCCACGAGGGGCTTCGCCGCCTGGGGCGGGGCCGACGCCGCCGGGCCCGCCGGCTCGGTGGCGGGCTTGTTCTCGCCGCCGCCGCAGGCGGCGAGCGTGCCGCCCGCCAGGGCGGCCGCCCCGGCCGCGAGTACCGTGCGCCGGGCGGTCTGTGACTCGGTCATGGGAGCTCCGTGGTTCGTCGGTGGCGGGGTTGGCGAGGAGCATCCTGGCGCGTGCCGGGCTCCGATTGAAGCCCGCCACTCCGGTTCACCCGCCCGGGTGCCAGGGGGTCAGCTCCGCCGCACCGCCATCGGGCGTGCGTACGACCTCCCACACGCGCACCACGGCCTCCCGGTTCAACGGGCCGTGGACGTGCGGGTAGGGGTCCTCGGGGCCGGTCCGGCGGACCTCCGCCGTCAGGGCCGCCTCGTCGAGCTCCACGGCGAGCAGCGGGCCCGGCACCTCCCGGTAGTGGGACCCCGCGATCGCGAGGACGGTCGGCCGGTCCGCCGAACAGTGGACGAACCCCTCGGAGGCGAGCGAGGCGGGGGCGTACGGGAGCTGGGGAGCGGCGCTCCAGCCGGCGAGCGGGACGATGTGGAAGATCATGCCGGTGGTTCTACCGCACGGACGCCGACCCCCGTGCGCCAGGTGGCGGTACGGGATGATCCGGGCGACATTGTCCGTGTCCCGAAACCGGGCCCGCCCCGACGCGCGCCCGGTCCCCCCTCGAAAGGCACAGGACCATGGCGGGTAACGACCTCGGCTCCCTGCTCGGCGGACTCCTCGGCGGTGGCCAGGGCGGCAGCGGCGGCGCGGCGGGCGGCGGCGGGGGCAACATCCTCGGCGCGCTGCTGGGCGCCCTCATGGGCGGCGGCGGCACGGGCGGCGGCCGGGCGGCCGGAGGCGCGGACAACCCCCTCGGCGGCCTGCTGGACATGCTCACCAAGTCCGGCCTCGCCGACCAGGCCCAGTCCTGGATCGGCACCGGTGACAACCAGCCCGTCAGCGGCGCCCAGATCAAGGAGGCGCTCCCGGACGACGCCCTCCGGCAGGCGGCCCAGCAGGCGGGCGTCAGCCCCGACGAGGCCGCCGACCAGCTCGCGCAGGCCCTCCCGCAGGCCGTCGACAAGCTGACCCCCGGTGGCCGGGTGCCGACCGAGTCGCTGGAGGACATCATCCGGCAGCAGAACCTCTGACCCCCGGCGCGGTACGGCCACCAGGGCCCGGCCCCGTCCACAGGGCGGACCGCCGGGTCCTTCCGCGGTACCGAGTGGCTACCCTGAGTCAGGCCCGGCCCGTCGTTACGTGATCCCCCTTGGAGCGCCCCGTGAGAACCGCCGTCGTCATCGGAACCGGACTGATCGGCACCTCGGCGGCGCTCGCCCTGACCGCCCGCGGGATCTCCGTCCACCTCGTCGACCACGACCCCGCACAGGCCCGTACCGCCGCCGCCCTGGGCGCCGGCACCGACGACGCCCCCGAGGGCCAGGTCGACCTCGCGATCGTCGCCGTGCCGCCCGCCCACGTGGCCGCGGCCCTGGCCGACGCCATCGGCCGCGGACTGGCCCGGGCCTACGTGGACGTGGCCAGCGTCAAGGGCGGCCCGCGCCGCGAGCTCGCCGCCCTGGGCGCCGACACCTCCGCCTACATCGGCACCCACCCCATGGCCGGCAAGGAGCGCTCCGGCCCGCTGGCCGCGACCGCCGACCTGTTCGAGGGCCGCCCCTGGGTGCTGACCCCCACCCGGGACACCGACCACGAGGTGCTGAACCTCGCGCTGGAGCTCGTCGCCCTGTGCCGGGCCGTCCCCGTCGTGATGGACGCCGACGCCCACGACCGGGCGGTCGCCCTGGTCTCGCACACCCCGCAGCTGGTCTCCAGCATGGTCGCCGCCCGCCTGGAGGAGGCGGACGAGACCGCGGTGCGCCTCTGCGGGCAGGGCATCCGCGACGTGACCCGGATCGCCGCCTCCGACCCCCGCATGTGGGTGGAGATCCTCTCCGCCAACCCCGGCCCCGTCGCCGACGTCCTGGCCGGCATCGCCGCCGACCTGGAGGAGACGGTGGAGGCCCTGCGCGGCCTCCAGTCCGCCGACGAGGCCAAGCGCCGGGGCGGGGCCGCCGGCATCGAGGACGTCCTCAAGCGCGGCAACGCCGGCCGCG
Source organism: Streptomyces sp. NPDC058157 (assembly GCF_042884105.1). Taxonomy (NCBI): domain Bacteria; kingdom Bacillati; phylum Actinomycetota; class Actinomycetes; order Kitasatosporales; family Streptomycetaceae; genus Streptomyces; species Streptomyces sp. NPDC058157. Next base: position 6,051 of record NZ_JBHVUQ010000165.1, on the reverse strand, counting down.
TCCGCGTCCCCGGCAAGCACGGCGCGGCCCCCATGGCCTACGAGACGGTCGGGGTGTTCATCAGCGACAAGCCCGGCGAGCTGGCCCGGATCTTCGCCGACGCCGGCCGGGCCGGGGTCAACATCGAGGACGTGCGGATCGAGCACGCCACCGGCCAGCAGGCCGGTCTGGTCCAGCTCATGGTGGAGCCCCGGGCCGTCGCCCCGCTGACCGCCGAGCTGCGGGAGCGCGGCTGGGCGCTGCGCCAGCAGTAGTCCCGGCGCGGGACGGGCCGACCGGGGCCGGGACCGGAGGGTTCCGGGGCCCGGTAACCTGGTGAGGGGCGCTATTGGCGCGCCCGGACACGTACGCGCAACCAGGAAGGTGCCCGCACCGTGGAATCCGCAGCTCCGTCCGCCGTGATCGTCGCCATCGACGGTCCCTCCGGCACGGGCAAGTCCAGCACCTCCAAGGCCGTGGCCGCCAAGCTCGGGCTGCGCTACCTGGACACCGGTGCCCAGTACCGGGCCATCACCTGGTGGATGATCACCAACGGCATCGACACCGACGACCCGCAGGCGATCGCCCTCGCGGCCGGCAAGCCGGCCATCGTCTCCGGCACGGACCCCTCCGCGCCCACCATCACCGTGGACGGCCAGGACGCCTCCGGCCCCATCCGCACCCAGGAGGTCACCTCCAAGGTCAGCGCCGTCAGCGCCGTCCCCGAGGTGCGCACCCTGATCACCGAGCTCCAGCGCTCCATCGCCGCCGAGGCGGCGGCGGAGGCCGACGGGATCGTGGTCGAGGGCCGGGACATCGGCACCACCGTCCTGCCCGACGCCGACCTCAAGGTCTTCCTGACCGCCTCCGCCGAGGCCCGCGCCGCCCGCCGCAGCGGCGAGCTGCGCGGCAAGGAGGCCACCGACCTGGCCGCCACCAGGGAAGCCCTGATCAAGCGGGACGCCGCCGACTCCGGCCGCAAGACCTCCCCGCTGGCCAAGGCCGCCGACGCCGTCGAGGTGGACACCACCGAGCTCACCCTCGACCAGGTGATCGAGTGCGTCGTGACCCTGGTGGAAGAGCGGCGGGGCAAGTGAGCGATACGCCCTCCCTCAAGGGTGCGGCGGTCGGCAGACGCATCGGAATCGGGCTCATGTACGGGCTCTGGAAGCCGCGTGTGCTGGGTGCCTGGAAGGTACCCGCCAGCGGCCCCGTGATCCTGGCCGTGAACCACTCCCACAACATCGACGGCCCCCTGGTCATGGGCACGGCCCCCCGGCCGCTGCACTTCCTGATCAAGAAGGAGGCGTTCGTCGGTCCCCTCGGTCCCTTCCTGGAGGGGATCGGGCAGGTGAAGGTCGACCGCTCCGGCACCGACCGGACCGCCGTCACCCGCGCCCTGGACGTCCTCGGCAACGGCGGCGCCCTCGGGATATTCCCCGAGGGCACCCGCGGCGACGGGGACTTCGCGTCCCTGCGCGCCGGCCTCACCTACTTCGCGGTCCGCAGCGGCGCCCCCATCGTGCCGGTCGCCGTCCTCGGCAGCACCGAGGCCAAGGGCCGGCTCGTCAAGGGCCTGCCGCCGCTGCGCAGCCGCGTCGACATCGTCTTCGGCTCCGCCTTCGAGGCCGGGGACGGCACGGGCCGCCGGACGCGGACCGCGCTGGACGCGGCCACCGTGCGCATCCAGGACCGGCTGACCGCCCACCTGGCCGACGCCAAGCGCCTCACCGGGCGCTGAGCGAGACTTGAACCCAGTAGTGGTGCCCGCCGCGCGGACGACACCACCGACCACCACGAACGACGAGGAACGGACTTCATGAACGACCAGCACGACCACGGAGCACTTGGCGACGCCGAGTACGCGGAGTTCATGGAGCTCGCCGCGGAGGAAGGCTTCGACCTCGACGAGGTCGAGGACGCGATCGGGGAGGCCGGTCACGGCCCGCTCCCGGTCCTCGCGGTCGTCGGCCGCCCGAACGTCGGCAAGTCGACCCTGGTCAACCGCATCATCGGCCGCCGCGAGGCGGTCGTCGAGGACAAGCCGGGCGTCACCCGCGACCGCGTGACCTACGAGGCCGAGTGGGCGGGCCGCCGCTTCAAGGTGGTCGACACCGGCGGCTGGGAGCAGGACGTCCTCGGCATCGACGCCTCCGTCGCCGCCCAGGCCGAGTACGCCATCGAGACCGCCGACGCGGTCGTCTTCGTCGTGGACGCCAAGGTCGGCGCCACCGACAGCGACGAGGCCGTCGTCAAGCTGCTGCGCCGGGCCGGCAAGCCCGTCGTCCTGTGCGCCAACAAGGTCGACGGCCAGAGCGGCGAGGCCGACGCGGCCTACCTGTGGTCCCTGGGCCTGGGCCAGCCGTACCCGGTCTCCTCGCTGCACGGCCGCGGCACGGGCGACATGCTCGACGCCGTCCTGGAGGTCCTGCCGGAGGCCCCCGAGCAGACCTTCGGCGGGGCCCCGATCGGCGGCCCGCGCCGGATCGCCCTGATCGGCCGCCCGAACGTCGGCAAGTCCTCGCTGCTGAACAAGGTGGCCCGCGAGGACCGCGTCGTCGTCAACGAGCTGGCCGGCACCACCCGCGACCCGGTCGACGAGCTGATCGAGCTCGGCGGGGTCACCTGGAAGTTCGTGGACACCGCGGGCATCCGCAAGAAGGTCCACCTCCAGCAGGGCGCCGACTACTACGCCTCGCTGCGTACGGCCGCCGCCGTCGAGAAGGCCGAGGTGGCGGTCATCCTGATCGACACCACCGAGAACATCTCCGTCCAGGACCAGCGCATCATCACCATGGCCGTCGAGGCCGGCCGCGCGATCGTCATCGCCTACAACAAGTGGGACGAGCTGGACGAGGAGCGCCGCTACTACCTCGAGCGCGAGATCGAGACCGAGATGCAGCAGGTCTCCTGGGCGCCCCGGGTCAACGTCTCGGCGAAGACCGGCCGCCACATGGAGAAGCTGGTCCCGGCGATCGAGGCCGCCCTCGCGGGCTGGGAGACGCGCGTCCCCACGGGCCGGCTGAACGCCTTCCTCGGCGAGATCGTCGCCGCGCACCCGCACCCGATCCGCGGCGGCAAGCAGCCCCGCATCCTGTTCGGTACCCAGGCGGGCAGCAAGCCGCCGCGGTTCGTCCTCTTCGCCTCCGGCTTCCTGGAGCACGGCTACCGGCGCTTCATCGAGCGCCGCCTGCGCGAGGAGTTCGGCTTCGAGGGCACCCCGCTGCACATCTCGGTGCGGGTGCGCGAGAAGCGCGGCGCCCAGTACAAGAAGAAGAAGTAGCGGTCGCGGTGGCGCGCCGGGGTCAGTAGCCCCGGCGCGGAGCGGGCGGCAGGGCCGCCGGGATGTGCTGCATCCCGGTGTGGTGCTGCCGCCCGTCGCCGTATCCGGAGCCCGGCGCGGCCCCGGACGACGGTACGGCGACGGCGGCGCCGGCGTGGGCGTAGAGCGGCTGCGGGACGACCGGCGCGGGCGGGTACGCCGGCTGCCAGGGGTCGGAGCGCTGCCATGCGGAACCGTTCCACCCGGCGGCGTACGAGCCGCTGCCGTAGGCGACGGCGGAGGACCCGGAGTAGGAGCCGCCGTACGAGGACGAGCCGTACGAGGACGAGCCGTACGAGGAGTTGTACGAGGACCCGTACGAGAACGCGGTGAAGCCGAGGTCCTCCTCGCCGGACCGGTCGCCCGGCAGAGCCCGGAAGGACCTCAGGTACTCGGAGTACAGGGCGTCGAAGATCGGGGTGTGCGAGGCGGCCGGAGCGTGGTCCCGGTCCAGTGCGGGGCGCATCGGGGGGACGCTGCTCGGATGGGACGGGGCGCGGGAGGGGTCGTATGCATGCACGTATCAGCCAACGAAACCGGGGCGCTGCGGATGCGGGGTGACGGGGCGTAAAACGCAGATCGCCGGGGGTGCGCGGGACGGACCGCGCACCCCCGGCGCATGCCGCCCGGCCTCCTTCGTGGGGAGGACGGGCGGCCGTTTCCGGCGGGGAGGGAAGGCTCGGGGGTCAGGCGCCCGCGGCACCCGCGAGGGGCATGGAGGCCGCGACGAGCTTGCCGTTGCTCGCGGCCTTGTCCAGGGCGTCGCGGAGCAGGTCCTCGCGCGGCTGCTGGCCGATGGAGCCGACGGGGGCGGCGTACACCAGGACCCGCTGGGTCTTGTTGACGGCGGCCCGCCAGCCGTCGGTGACGGACAGCGCCTGGTGCGCCTGCCACCAGGAGGCCTGGGGGCCGCCGCCCGCGCCGGGCTGGAGCACGGCGTGCAGCTGGCCGCCGGCCAGCAGGACGGACCAGCCCTCGAGGGCGGAGGGCACCTGGTTGGTGTCGGTGACGGGGATGAAGCCCTGCTCGATGAGGAGCGGCAGGAAGTCGTCGCCGGGGCCGGTGGTGCCGGGGCGGGCGATCGGCGCGGTCGGCTCGACGACGAGCGCGGGGTGCAGGTCGCCGTTGATCAGGATCAGGCCGCTGGTGATGCCGAGGACGGCCTGGCCGCCGGGGACGCTCTGCGGGACCTCGCCGGCGGGGGTCGCCTCGGGGGCGGGGCTGTCACCGGTGATGCTGCGGACCGCGCCCTGGAGCTCGGCCTCGGAGACCGTGACCACCTGGGAGGGGATGCAGCCGGCGTGGGCGAAGGCGAGGACGGCCGTCTCCTCGCCCACGAACAGCACGGTGCTCGTCGGGTCGGTCTCGGGGTCGCCGGGGGTGCGGCAGGAGGTGCAGTCGTAACTGCCCGGGGCGTCGTCGCCGGTGAGCAGCCTGTCGGCTTCTTCGTCACCGATCTCGGCACGTACCTCAAGACTGACGTCGAGCATGCGCGGCACGGGGGGGCTCCTCATTCGTGCGGGGGCCGGGGGGTTCCCGGCTCGCCGGGCACAACGGCCGAGGCTCGGCCGGGGTCACGCCGTTTGAGGGAACGGAATCGAACCGGCCACCCGAACGAGTGAAGTGGGCGGGGATGGCTTCGTTTTCCTGCCAACTGTTGCTTGTTTGTGCGCAGTTGGTGGCCGTGGCTGGCCGTTTGGGGGGTGGGGCGGCGGTCGGCCGTCCGGGTGGGGCGCGGGGGAGCGCCGCGTGGCGGGGCGGACGGGAGCGGGGGGCTGCGTAGCGTGGCGCGATGCCCGACGTCTGCCTCCGGGTCCGCTTCCGGGTCCGTTCCCGGCGGGCCGCGCTCGCGGCCTGCGCCGCGCTGGTGCTCGTACTCCCGTGGGGTGCCGGGGCGGTCGCGGCGCCGCCCCCGCCGGCTCCCGGGCCGGCGGGGGCCGCGCACCCCGGTTCGCCGGGGGTGATCGGGAGGGGGCCGGGGGACTGCGGGCCGGGCGGGGAGTGGCCGTGGGACTGCGTCGCGGACTGCGAGAGCAGCGGGCGCTGGGCGGTGAACACGGGCAACGGCTTCTACGGGGGGCTGCAGTTCTGGCATCCGACGTGGGTGGAGTACGGGGGGCTGGTGTTCGCGGCGCGGGCGGACCTGGCCACGCGGGAGCAGCAGATCCGCGTCGCGGAGGAGGTGCTGGGGACGCAGGGGTGGGACGCGTGGCCGGTGTGCGCGAAGCGGTACGGGCTGGCGGGGCGGATGCATGTGGTGCGGGGTGGGGACACGTTGGACGGCATCGCGCGCCGCCGTCGCGTGGTGGGGGGCTGGCGGGCCCTGTACGAGGCGAACCGCCCGGTGATCGGCCCGGACCCCGCCGCCCTCCACCCCGGCCTCCTCCTCACCCTCCCGGGCCCGCCCCCGCCCCCGCTCCCGGTCGACCCGGCCCCGTCGACCCCGGCCCCGTCGACCCCGGCCCCCGTCGGGCCCGCCCCGGCGACCTCGGCCCCCGCCGCGCCGGTGACCACGGCGACCCCGGTCCCGGCCGCCCCTGCGGGGGCGGTTCGGGTGCGCTGAGCCGTCTGCTGCGGACCGTTGCCGCTGCGCGGGGCGGTCCCCCACCCGCCCTTCCGCCGTTCCCACCTCAAGCGCCGCTGCGGCTAGGGGTGGTGGCGCTCCGCACCCGGGTGCGGTCCACTACACGGCGCTCCGCGCCCGCGCCTCAATCGCCGGCGCGGCTGAAAGATTCGGGGCTCCGCCCCGG